>JALNXZ010000036.1 GCA_023230125.1 Bacteroidales bacterium
GATGGGTTCACTCTTAATAAATTAAATAAGAAAGACATGCCTAAAGTAAAAGGAAAAAAACAGAGCACGCTCATTGACATGACGGCAATGAGTGATGTTACTGTGCTTTTGCTGACATTCTTCATACTTACTGCAAACTTTATTCCAAAGGAACCGGTTCAATTGTCAACACCTGCATCCGTTTCTGAAATAAAGATTCCAGAGGCCAATCGTTTGATGATCTTGATCGATCCTCAAGGGAAAGTTTATTTGAATTTGGACAGGCCAATTACCAAAATGGAAGTATTGAAGAGGGTCGGCAAGGATTATAATATCACATTCACGGATAAACAAATCAGATCTTTTGTCAATCAACCTAACATCGGTATAGACATTAGACTTCTGCCGAAATTTCTGGATATGGATATGGATGATCAGGATAAAGCTTTAAGACAATATGGTGTTCCTGCAGACAGTACCAATAATCAGTTAAAAATCTGGGTTATGAATGCTGTTGCTGTGAATAAGGAAATAGTTGGAGAAGATATTACTATTGCTATCAAATCTGACAAAACTACTCCATATCCTAAAGTTAAGAATGTACTTAGTACGCTTCAGGATATTAAGCAGAATAGGTATAATCTTATTACGAGCTTGGAAGGTATGCCCGCTGGATTTTAAAGAAGAATGATTTGCTCCGACTTAAGTTGAGATGGAGTGGCTCAATAACTGATTATAAAAAATAAATAAATATGGCTGAAGTAAATACTGGCGGCGGAGACAAACCTAAAAAAGGAAAACCACATAAAAAAGAGACACGTGTAGACTTTACGCCTATGGTGGATATGAATATGTTGTTGATTACTTTCTTTATGTTTTGTACATCTATGTCCAAGCCGCAGACAATGGAAATTGTAATGCCAACAAAAGACGAAAATATAGCCGAACAAGAAAAGAACAAGGTAAAAGACACCAATGCAATTACCTTGATATTGGGTGCAGACAACAAAGTATATTACTATTTAGGAAAGCCCAATTATACAGATTATTCTTCTTTGAAGGTTGCAAATTACGGTGGTGCTGAAGATAAAAACAGCCTGCGTAGTCTTTTGCTGGAACGTAACAAGGTTGGTGTAGATCAGGTCAGAAAGCTGAAACAACTGAAATATAAGAAACAAATTTCGAATGAGGATTTCACCAAGCAAGTCGCGGAAGTTAAAAATTCAAAAGATGGGCAAGTCGTCATCATCAAACCGACTGACGAGTCCAATTACATGAATTTGATTGATGCGCTTGATGAAATGCAAATTTGTAGCATTGGGAAATATGCCATTGTTGATGTGGAAGCGGGAGATAAGTTTCTTGTTGAAAATCTTCAGAAACAAGGTGCTCTCACTAAAGCCTCAGATATAAAGTAATATTTTAAAACTTTAAAAATAATACGAAGTGGCAAAAGAAATAAATTTAAATTCTCAGGAATGGTGTGATTTAGTTTTCGAAGGCAAAAATAAAAGTTATGGTGCTTTCTATATGCGTAAGTCGTCCAGTAAACGACACATATACGCTTTTGTGATATGCTTTTTCTTTATTGTTTTCGTAGCTTTTCTACCAGGTCTGATTGAAACAGTTAAGTCTTCTCTTATTCCAAAGGACGCTATGACTGAAAAGACTGTACTTTCGGATTTGAGACTGGAAGATCAACTTAAAGAAGAGCAGATTATCCATAAGGAAGAGGCTCCTCCACCCCCTCCTTTGAAGAGTACCATTAAATTCACGCCTCCTGTAATTGCTGACGCATCAGAAGTATCTGATGAAGATCAGATGAAATCACAAGAGGACCTCTTGGAGTCTAAAGTAACGATTTCAGTAGCTGATGTAATAGGTACCGACGAAAAAAATGGTGTTGATATTGCAGACCTTCAAGAACATAAAGTGATAACAGAAGAAAAACCGCTTTACGGAGTTGAACAGATGCCTCAATTCCCAGGAGGTGATGACGAACTGATAAGATTTATCAGTGATAACCTGCATTATCCTGCTGCGGCTTCGGAGTTGGGTATAGAAGGACGTGTTATCGTTCGTTTTGTGGTAAGCAAGACAGGTGCAGTGAAAGATGTTGAAGTAATTCGTGGTCTTGACGCTGCATGTGATAAGGAAGCTATCCGCGTTGTGAAATTGATGCCTAACTGGATTCCAGGAAGACAGAATGGACGCAACGTCCCGGTATATTTCACACTCCCTATTTTGTATAAATTGCAAAAATAACCATTTGATAACCAAATAACTAAGAAGAGGAGAAACTTTTTATTAAGAGTTTTCTTCTCTTCTTTTTAACATTTATGATATGATACTAAAAGATAATAGACTGAATTTTAAGTTAATATGGGGTGTCTTCATGGTGTTGATCTATTTTGGAATGACTTTCCTGTTCTTATTTACAAATCTTTTTGCCAACATCTCTTTGACGTTTCGCATTATATTTGGTGTCATATTCTTCATTTATGGCGTTTTTCGTACATGGACGATTTGGAAAAGCATCTGATAGGATAAATTCATGAATTTTACCATTGTATTACAAACAATAACGTATTTAGATTTTTTAAATTTTAGTTTTTTTTCTACCTTAGCCTCGTAATTGTTTTAATATGAGAAATATCCGGTTTTATTTGATACTTATTCTTGTGTTATCTTTTACTGCATGTATAAGAAAACCGAAAATTACTCGCATGGATACGATGACGAGTGGTATCGCTTCAATACTTTGCGAAGATTGTTTCTCACCTCTTATTCAGGAAGAAATCAGTATCTTTCAGGGTTTGAATCCTGAAGCTCACGTTACGCCGATATATACTGACGAAGTTACTGCCATGAATCTTTTTATGAAAGACAGCATTCGTTTGGTCGTTGCAGCAAGAGATTTGACAACTGAAGAATTTAAATACCTGAAATCAAAGAAGCTTGTTCCTCGTTCAAGAAGAATTGCTGTTGATGGTATAGCCTTGATCATTAACAAAAGAAATAAAGATTCAATTATCGGTATCCCTACATTCAAAAAAATATTGAATGGTGAAATAACAGATTGGGGAGATATATATCCACAGTCATCATTAGGTTCCATACGTGTTGTATTTGATAATCCAAATTCAAGTACAGTTCGTTATGTAGAAGATTCTATATGTGGTGGTAAACCTATTTCCGGAAATGTAAAGGCATTGAAATCGAATCGGGAAGTGATTGACTTTGTATCCAATACATCAAATGCTATCGGTATTATTGGCGTCGGATGGATTAGCAATAAAAAAGACACGACCAACTTGAGTTTCATTGAGGATATCAGAGTGATGTCAGTCAGTCCTTATGAAGACGCAAGAGTAGATAACAGTTATAAGCCTTTTGCTGCCTATTTGGCCTTAAAAAAGTATCCTATGGTACGTGATATATATATGATTACTTCCGATGTTGCCGGAGGTTTACCTGCAGGTGTTTTACACTTTGTTGCAGGTGACCGTGGTCAACGAATTGTCCTAAAATGCGGTCTAGTTCCTGCGAACCGCCCGATGCGCCTGGTTTCTGTGAAATCGGAATTTTAAATTCCCGGGAAACTTTATTAAAAATAAATATAACAAATTTGAAGAATGAAGAAAACTCACTTATTTACTGCGCTTTTTGCTGTATTGGCTACAGTTATAAATGCCCAGAATAACTTTGGAAAAGATTATTTCTGTCTTGGAGAATACAAGATTGCAAATAATTATTTTGAACAACAAATTTCACAATCTCCTGCTGAGTCCTACTATTATTTGGGTGAAATTGCTTTTACTGAAGGTGAAATTGATAAAGCCAAAGCTTTTTTCGAGAAAGGTATCGCTGCAAATCCTCTTTATATGTTGAATTATATTGGACAAGGGAAGTTGCAACTAAAGACCAATCAAAAAGCAGCCGAAACAATTTTTGCGACTGCTTTGAAAAAGAATAAAAAGAATGTGGAATTAAATGTTGCCATTGCAAGAGCATACTATGAATGTGGTATGAAAGACATTGCAACTGAAAAAATTGAATTGGCACGCAAATATGGTAAGAAATCTCCACTGGTATATACATTGGAAGGTGATATCCTGGCAGCTGAGAACAATCCTGGTGAAGCTGCCGGAAAATACGAGCAGGCTATTTACTTTGATCCGAATTATACGGTTGCCTCCATTAAGTGTGCTAAGGTATATGAATCGATCAACCCTACTTTGTCCGTTGAAATGCTTAATAAAGTGATTGAAGCTCATCCTGATTACACCGTTGCATATAGAGGGATTGGTAACAGTTACAGTCAGAAAGGCATGTACCAGAGGGCTATCGAAGCTTATACTTTATTTTTTGCTGAAAAGAACTATAATATTGAAGATATTACAAGATTTGCTTTTGCCTACTTTTTTACTGATCAGTTTGAAAAATCAATCACCCTTGTTGATGAGGGTTTAGCTTTGGAACCAGCCAATTTTGTATTAAATCGTCTTAGAATGTACGATGCATCCAAGGTAAATGATTCTGTAAACGGTTTGAATTATGCGAATTACTTTTTTACACTAAAAAGCGAAAAAGGTGAATTTATTCCGCTTGACTATATGGCTTATGCCATTATTCTGACTGATGCTGGTGAATATAGCAAAGCATTGAAGATTTTTAACGGAATGTTGGAATCAGATCCAAATAAGACAGATGTTTATAAAGAATTGTATACCGTATATAGCAAGATGGGAGAAAGCGGAAAAGCAGCAGCAAGCTACAAAAAATATATGGAATTAATGGGTGCTGATTATTTAAGTGTGCTTGATTACTATCAATTGGGTCGTGCATATTATGCTGCAGCTTCTTCTTTGTCAAATGATTCTACAGAAATTGGAAAGACTCAGTTTGAAGAATACATTGCCAAGGCTGATTCGGCATTCACAACCGTTTGCAATCTTACACCGGATAGCTATACAGGCTATTTATGGAGAGGACACACGAATGCATTACTTGACCCCGAAACGACACTGGGACTTGCAAAACCTCATTATGAAGCTGCCGCTAATGCAATTTTGAATAAGGCAAAAGAAAATAATGGTGTCAATGGAAATCAAAAAGACTTGGTTACTTGCTATCAATATCTTGGCTACTATTACTATCTGAAAGAAGACAAGGAAAATTCAACTAAATACTGGAATATGGTTCTGGAATTAGATCCAAACAATGCCAATGCTAAAGCTGTAATGGATGAATATTCTAGACCAGCAAAGAAAAAATAACAATAAAGATATTCTTAATAGACACAAAAAAGCCGCTTGTTTAGAGCGGCTTTTTTGTGTCTATTAAGTAAGAAATTAATTAAATCCGTTTGTATCCATAAACTGCGGAATAACCAAGCTCCTCTTCAATGCGGAGTAATTGATTGTATTTTGCCATACGGTCAGATCGGCTGAGAGAACCGGTCTTAATTTGTCCAGAGTTGGTGGCTACTGCAATGTCGGCTATGGTGGTGTCCTCGGTTTCTCCTGACCGATGTGAGGTGACGGTGGTGTATCCATTCCTGTGAGCCATTTCAATGGCATTAAGCGTTTCTGTTAGTGTTCCGATTTGGTTCACCTTAATTAGTATGGAATTGGCACATTTTTCAGCAATGCCTCGTTTCAGGAAGTCCACATTTGTAACGAACAAATCATCACCAACAAGCTGACAGCGGTTACCAAGGATCTTGGTCAGCAGCTTCCAGCCTTCCCAGTCGTTTTCACTCATTCCATCTTCAATAGAATCAATAGGATATTTATTGATCAATTCTTCCAAATATACAACCTGTTCTGCTGAGTTACGTTTTGCACCATTAACACCCTCGAATTTACCGTAATCATATATCCCGTCAATATAAAACTCAGAAGAGGCGCAATCAAGTCCAATATGCACATTGTTAGTTGTGTACCCTGCCAGTTTGATGGCTTCAATAATTGACTCCAGTGCATCTTCCGTGCCTTTCAAGGCTGGGGCAAAACCACCTTCATCACCAACGGCAGTGCTTAATCCGCGCTTGTGAAGCACTTTCTTTAAAGAATGAAAGATTTCTGAGCCCATACGCAATGCTTCATGGAAAGAGGATGCGCCTACTGGTCGGATCATAAATTCCTGAAAAGCGATGGGTGCGTCTGAATGAGATCCTCCATTAATGATATTCATCATCGGAATTGGCAAAACATAGGTATTTACACCTCCGATGTATCTGTATAATGGAATATCCAGATAATTGGCAGCTGCTTTAGCTACTGCGAGTGAAACTCCAAGCAAGGCATTGGCTCCGAGTTTGGATTTGTTTTTTGTGCCGTCGAGTGAAATCATTTTTTTGTCAATGGCAGTTTGCTGAAGCGCAGACATCCCAATTAATGAAGGAGCAAGTACTTTGTTAACATTATTGACTGCCTTGGTAACGCCTTCTCCTATGTAACGTTTTGCATCGCCATCACGTAATTCGATGGCTTCATTTTTGCCGGTTGATGCACCTGATGGCACGGATGCACGTCCAAAAGCACCTGATTCCAGATAGATGTCTACTTCTACAGTAGGATTGCCACGAGAATCCAAAATTTCACGTCCAATAATTTTTTCGATTTTCATCCGATCATGTTTTAAATAAAGACCCGATGGAACGATTCATGTCAAAATATCACAACATTTCTGTGTTGATAGAACATGCTTGTTTCATCAGATTAAATACTATTGTTTAATATTCAGATTAGATAGAACTTATCGCCAGGTCTATTTTATTGATGGTCTTTTGTTCTATTAAAACAAATAACAAGCCTGCCGTATAAAAGTTTAGACTTCTATGTCAAATAACAGATGATCTAGACTCATTTCAATAAAAAATCTTTAACGATTTCTTCAGATTTTTCTTCCCCCAAAAAGAAATTGACTATTTCTAATGCAAACTTAATGGCCATTCCGGGACCTGCTGCTGTTATAACAGAACCGTCCCTTACCACACGTCTTTTAGATAGGGTGGCACCTTTTAGGTAAACTTCGTTACCTGGATAGCAGGTTGCTTCTTTTCCATCGAGAATTCCAAGTTGACCTAAAATCATGGGCGCAGCACAGATTGCAGCCAAAGGTTTACCAGCTTTTGCAAAGTTTGTCAAAGCTGCTTTTAAACCCTCATGCACATTCAGGTTTTTTGTTCCAGGTTGTCCACCAGGTAAAATAAGCATGTCTGCTTCGTCAAAATCAATCTCCGGGTATAAGCAATCAGTCTCAATGGCAATGCTATGAGCTCCGACAACACGATGGTCGCCTGTTATTGAGACGCTTAATACGTTTAAACCAGCCCGGCGAAGAACGTCAATGGTTGTGATGGCCTCAATTTCCTCAAAACCTGGAGCTAAAAAGAGAAGAAGTTGGTTCATGATGGTATGCTTTTATGGATTAATCCTTACTTCAGCACGATTTCATGTCGTACCTATTTCAATCTAAAGCGGTAGGTGATCGTTCCGCTTTGTACCTGATTTCCTTCAATGACATTAAAACGAGCCTGTTTAGCAGCACTAAGAGCAGCACTCCTTAATGTGGAATTGTCTGTATTTGTTCCCTTCAATGCAACAGAGGAAGCTGTGACGATGCCCTTTGGATTGACAATAATCTGAATAACAACGATTCCTTCTTCCTGAATGGAATATGCCGGTCTTGGCAATCCTCCTTTTACGCTCCTGCCATTTAATGAAAATTGACCAAAACCAGAACCTCCGATTGGAACGCCTTGGTCACCTGTACCTGCCAAAGATGCACCTTGACTGCTACCATTACCTGCCATTGTCCCAAAAGCGTTGGCTGTTTGGTTTCTGATGGATGCCGCTTTTTGTTCCTGCTCTGCCTGTATCTGTCTTTCCTTGATTCTTGTCTGCTCTGCTTTCTTTTCCTCAGATAAAGATATAGAATTTTCTTGATTCTGAGTAATCATTTTTTTGTCTGCTATGGTTATCGGTTTAGGCTTAGGAAACGGGATAGCTTCAGATTCATTAGCAGCTTTTTCTGGTTCGAAAAGACCAGCTGCTTCATCGATATTCCCAAAATTGACCAGTAAACCTTCCTCTGCTATGGATTCTTTTTTTTCGAATCCAAAAAGCATCAGGTATATAATCAACAGCGAATGGATTAATACCGTACCTGCAATTCCAAAATTTCTGCTTTTGGTTAATATCATTTTTCAGGAGGCCGGGTGGCAAGAACCAGTTTAAATTTATTTTCATTGCAAATATTCAACACGCGGACAAGCTCGCGATATGGTATGCTTTCATCGGCATACAATGCCACGTACATATCAGGCTCTTCCAAAATTCTAGCTTGTAAAAAGGTCTCAATGCCTTCAAATGGAACTTGCTGCTCTTTCTCGTTTTCAAAAGCAACATAATAATTGAGATGTTCGTCTATGATTACTCTTGTGAGGGGTTTGGCTGCGGTCTGTTGCTTGCTTTCCGGTAAAAGTATCTTGATGGAGTTCGGATTTACCACGGTTGATGTAATCATGAAGAACAGCAACAACAGAAAAATGATGTCAGTCATGGATGCCATACTGAAATTTGCGTCAATTTTATTTTGCCTTTTTAGAGCCATGTCGATATTATTTGGCGGGTTCGTTCAATAAATCCATAAATTCCATCGTTTTGGCTTCCATATTGTTAACGATTTTTCCTACACGTGTAACCAAATAGTTATAAGCAAAGAAAGCGCAAATACCCACTATCAATCCTCCAACAGTTGTAATCATGGCCGTGTATATGCCAGATGAAAGGATGGTGATGTCGACATTGTTGCCTGCATTGGCCATATCGAAGAATGCCTGTACCATACCGATTACAGTGCCTAAGAATCCAATCATTGGGGCACCACCTGCAACAGAAGCTAGAACAGAAATACCTTTTTCCAGTTTTGCAACTTCCAAATTACCAAAGTTTTCGATGGAAACTTGTACATCGTGCATTGGACGTCCGATTCTGGATATACCCTTTTCAATCATGCGCGATAAAGGGGTGTCTACCTGCTTGCATAACTTGACAGCAGACTCAATCTGTCCCTCATAAATGTAATCTTTGATGCGGCTCATGAAATGGGGATCATCTTTTGATGCTGCATTTAAGGTAATTAAATGCTCAATAAAAATATATATGGCAATGATGGAGAGAATGACCAACGGAATCATTAGCCATCCACCTTTGACAGCCATATCAAAAAAGCGCATTTCATGGACCACTTCTGTGGCTTCTTCACTGACATTTGATAATACAGGAAGAGCCTCTTGAGCGGTTGATTGGAGAAGCAGGAGTAAATTCATAAGTTCGTCTTTTCAGTTATTTCAAACAATTTTTATAAGCTTGTATAGTACCCTTAAGACCGAGATATAAGGCATCTGATATAAGAGCATGTCCAATGGACACTTCTTCCAGGAATGGAATTATTGTATGTATGTAGGCTAGATTGTTGAGATTTAGGTCGTGCCCGGCATTTACGCCAAGGCCGTTCTTACGTGCAGTGTTTGCTGCCTCCAGAAAAGGCTTGACGGCCGCTTCCGGATTATTCGGGTACATGGTGGCATATGGTTCTGTATATAGTTCTACACGGTCAGCACCTAACTTTGCCGCATTTTCGATATCCTTGAATTCTGTATCTACAAAAATGGATGTACGTATGCCGGCATTACAGAGTTCTTCGACGATTTCTGACAATAATTTGAAATGTTTGGAAGTATCCCATCCAGCATTGGATGTGATGGCATCGGATGCATCAGGAACTAATGTGACCTGATGAGGTTTGACTCTCAGAACCAGATCCATAAAATTGCGGGAAGGATAGCCCTCAATATTGAATTCTGTTGTGATTAGCGGTCTTAATTGCATCACGTCACTATAACGGATATGTCTTTCATCCGGTCTTGGATGTACCGTGATGCCTTCTGCTCCAAATGCCTCACAGTCCACAGCAACTTTGAGAACGTCTGGCGTGTTCCCTCCACGAGCATTACGCAAGGTCGCTATTTTGTTGATATTTACGCTTAGTTTTGTCATGTCATAAAGTTTTCTCACTTTTGTATCGGCAAGTACATATTCACGATTTCTGAGAAGATCAATTCAAATTATCCCTTTTGACTAACCTATGCAAAGTTAATAGCTTTTACCTTAGTTTCTACAATCTGGATACTGTTTTTCTGGCCTTCCATGTTAATTCCGCTAAAAATGCGCAAATTTTTCTTTAACTAAAACATCTATGAAGGTTGCAATTTTTGGAAGTCCGTTTCAGTCTGAAAAATTAAATCAGATTTGGAGTGTATTTGATGCACTTCATCATCTTGATGCTGAAATTTATGTATGTAAGACATTTTATGATTTTCTTACATCAACACTTGTGAATCCCCCTATGATAGATGGCATCATCGAAAGCAACGACTTTTCGGCAGATTTTGCCTTGAGTATTGGAGGGGACGGAACCTATCTTCGCACTGCGCATAGCATTGGTAATAAAAATATTCCTATTTTGGGTATCAACACAGGACGTCTTGGCTTTCTGGCAGAAGTCGATTCCGTCGAGATTGATGCTGTTATCATGGACTTGTATAAAAGAAACTTCAGGATTACCGAATTGAGTCAGCTACATCTTTCAATCAATGGAGAGTCTTTTGATGAGTATCCTTGTGCGCTTAATGAAATTGCCATATTGAAGCGGGACCTATCCTCTATGATCAATATACATGCCTCAGTCAATGGTGAATATCTCAACGGCTATCAGGCTGATGGCTTGGTTGTTGCAACACCCACAGGATCAACAGCATATGCAATGAGCGTTGGTGGCCCGATTATAATGCCGGCCAGCAAGACCTTATTGGTAGCTCCGGTTGCTCCCCATAATCTGACGGCC
>JALNXZ010000037.1 GCA_023230125.1 Bacteroidales bacterium
GGTATATGCACCGGAAACATGATCAGCACAGTTCTCAGCAGCGACACCTAGTTTTGCAGCGTCAACAGAGGCACAAACAGATGCGAGGTGAATAAAAGGAGTACCGATAATAACATCGCAATTAACTTTTTTAGAAGCCAATATTTCATTCAGTTCGGTTGCCAAAGCAACGCCTTCCTGCAGGGTCTTGTTCATTTTCCAGTTACCTGCAACAATGTTTTTTCTCATTATGATTTTGTTTTACAATTAATAAACCTATGTGATATTTATTTGTTTTTTTATTTTTTTCAAATGGAAATGGAAACGATATCCTCTGTGTAACAAAAAGAATAAAAGAACAGGTATCATGAAAAGGATAAAAGAGTTAAATATAACCCTAAAAGTACTGACTTTTCCGACTTTTCCCCAAGACAATTCATCTAAAGGTTGTTTCGCCTTAGAAAAATCAGGGATGTCTCTGGAACCCCATTTCTGGAGCACAACCCCATCTTTCAACAAAATTATACCTGGATTGGATCGAATCATCGTCTGTAAAGTACGCTCATCCACTGAGCAATATTCAATGTCTGAATCATATTCGTAATTCCATTCATCAGTCACATCAATACCTGAACTAGTCAAACCATAAAATTTATACCCATGATTATCGGCATATTGTCGAGCAGATTCTATGTTTACATTGGCACTCCTATTTGAGGTTTCCAGATTGGGACTTACCAAAAGGAAAGTGTATGAGGTATCATTGAGAACATCTTCGGTAATATCACCCATCATCGGATGTTCCAATACAAAGTCATGAATGGGTGGGGTATAGCCCTTACGTATCTGAACCTCTTTCCTGTCAACAAAAGTCCATGAAACATCATTCAAAGGAGCTTCTTCGACCGAGAATTCTTGCTGAACACCATTTTTCTCATAAATGAACCGAGTATCAAAAGAATCAAGCGGTGCCCCGTCCGGAACAGACATAAAATCGGCAAGACGATTTCCTATCTGATAGGGTCGAAAATCTAGCAAAGGAAGATGAAAATAAGAAAAAGTGGATAATAAAACGGGGAAAATCAGGCACCAGTAGGCTGTCCACCTCGCCGTATACCATCCAAGAAGCTTATAACACAACCCACTCCAATGAAAGACAGGAAAAGCCAAAAGCAACAAAACAATATTTTTATAAAAAGTCTGCCAATTAGTCAGGATCAAGGCATCACCGAAACAACCACAATCCGAAACCGGATTCTTGATGGCCAAATAAAGCGTAAAAGGCGTCATCACCAATAAAAACATCAAAGAAAGCGTGCTGATCAGTTTTTTCCAGATACCCAATATCAAAGAAGTTCCCAGAAAAAATTCGAAAGCAGCGAGTAGAACAGCAAAAATCCAAGACAGATCAGAAAAAAAAGTTAAATGGAATGCCTCTATATAATCTGAAATCTTGTATGCAGAACCGGAAGGGTCAATCGCTTTGACAAAACCGGAAAAAACAAAACACATACCCAGAAGAATCCTCGAAATGTTAATCGTTATTTTTTTTGTATCCATCGATATACTTGACTACCTAATCATTAACTTCATCAAAATCCATACGTATCAAACCAAAAATGGCATAATTTATCATATCCAGATAATTGGCATCAATGCCTTCTGATATCAACGTCTGGCCTTGAATATCTTCAATTTGTTTGGTCCTGTACAATTTCATCAGGATCAAGTCTGTATATGAAGGAATTCGCATGCTTCTCCAAGCCTCATCGTAATCGTGATTTTTATTCATCATGAGATTTCTGGCTTGATTGATTTTTTGGTCGTACCTTTCGATTGCCTGTTCCGTTGTCAGGTCCACTTGCTCCGTATAACCCAGCTCAAGTTGAATCAATCCAATTACACCATAATTGACGATGGCAACAAATTCAGGGTGGATGCCTTCGTCAACCTTGGCGTTACCCTTTACCTCCAAACTCCTAATACGATTGGCTTTGATGAAAATCTGATCAGTCACTGACTGTGGACGAAGGATGCGCCAAGCTGCTCCATAGTCGTGAAGTTTCTTGGAAAAAACCGAACGGCATTGAGCGACCACGGCATCAAATTGCATATTGGTATTGGCCATAAAATCTGCTGGTGTTAGGCCACAAAAGTAGTAAAAAAGGAATTGAAAATCAAGACAAACGTAAACGTTGTCCGGGATGAATTTTCGATGAAGATTTGATATTGTTCAATAAGCAAAGCTTCTTGACAGTAAGGCCGGAATTCTTGGCAATTGTATAAAGTGCATCACCTTTGCGAACTCTATAATATTTAATCTGAGCGTATGAATCTTTTTTATAGTTTCCACTACCCTTGTCATCCGAAGATAGTCTAACGCCTCCATAATAACCACCGGAATAGCAAATTCTTTCCTCAAATGTCTTGCTCTTGTTAACATGGTAAACCTTCTTCAATGGAACATAGTCTTCAAAGCTAAACAATTTGGCAGGATTAATCGGGTTACCATAAATACGGGTTTCAAAATGTAGGTGGGGACCTGTAGAATGGCCTGTGCTACCACCTAAAGCGATGGGATCGCCTGCTTTGATTTCCTGATTGGGACCCACGAGAAATTTGGACAAATGACCGTAAATCGTCTCCAAACCACCATGATGGCGCAATACAACAAAATAGCCATAACCACCACGATTATAACGACGGACGCGAACCCTGCCGGAAAATGCAGCACGGATAGTATCTCCTGTATGGACTTTTAAATCTATTCCATTATGAAACCTACGGTGACGCGAGCCGAAAGGAGAAGTGACATATCCGAGGCAAGGAGGATAATATTCTGAAACATCAATAGCAAAACTATCTTTCATATGAAGTATATCCATCCCGTAAGGATTGACCTTGGTGTCGCTCCAGTTTCCATAAAGTCCTTCGTAAACATCACCTGTTTCAACTTCTTCCTCTTCCATCAACTGACGAGTGATTACGGAATCAAGCGCGGCATGTTTTTTGTCGTATTTGATATTGACAGTATAATTATTCTGTCCGTAAACGCAAGTGAGACTAATGGAAATAAGAAGAATCAAGGTTTTGTAAAAATGCATAGATATTGTTTTCGGGGATAAAAAAAATAAAAAATATCGTTTCAACATTCCAAATATAAAAAAACATTTTGGAAAAACCTGAGACGTTAAGATTTTTTTCAAAAAAAAATTAACTGATTACTCCCCAATTTACCTTCTTGGCAAACAATTTGCTGAGCTGTTTATTCAGAACAAGATGCTCTGGAAGAGACAATTCAGGGTCTTTTTCAAGAATTGACCGGGCGATGGTTCGCACATATTCTATCAATGGTCCGTCTTTGGCCAAATTTGCAATTTTTAAATCAAATGCAACCCCACTTTGTTGTGTTCCTTCCAAATCACCCGGCCCCCGAAGCTTCAAATCAGCTTCGGCAATTTCAAATCCATCGTTACTGGAAGTCAGTATATTTATTCGTTTTCGACTTTCTTCAGATAATTTATAGGAAGTGACCAGAATACAATATGACTGATCCGAACCTCGTCCTACCCGTCCCCGCAACTGGTGTAACTGCGAAAGCCCGAAACGTTCTGCGCTCTCTATCATCATGACAGAAGCATTGGGTACATTCACACCAACCTCAATAACCGTCGTCGCAACAAGTATCCTGGCATCTCTTTTTACAAAGGCCTGCATATTCGCATCCTTTTCCGTCGACTTCATTTTACCGTGTACCATGGCGACTTTTACTTCCGGAAAGACCTCCATAATATGTTTGAACCCATCTTCCAGATTCTTGTAATCAGACTTCTCAGACTCACTGATGAGAGGATAAACCATATAAATCTGCCTCCCGGCTCTAAGTTGTTCCCTCATAAAGTCATAGAGTGGGCCACGTCTGTTGTCAAAACGGTGCACAGTCTGGATTGGCTTTCTGCCCGGAGGCAACTCATCAATGACTGAAACGTCCAAATCTCCGTAAAATGTCATGGCTAAGGTACGTGGTATAGGCGTAGCTGTCATGACCAATACATGCGGAGGCATCTCATTTTTACGCCACATCCTGGAACGTTGTTCCACCCCAAAACGATGTTGCTCGTCAATGACCACAAGTCCTAGATTTCTGAACTGTACCTTATCTTCTATCAATGCATGAGTACCTATAAGAATTTGAATTTCACCTGACAACAAACCATGATGGATAGGCACTCGGTCTTTGGCTTTGACAGATCCGGTCAATAAGGCGACATTGATGTCCATATCTTGCAAAAAAGAAGCAATGGTTTCATAATGTTGATTGGCCAGAATTTCAGTCGGGGCCATGATGCAGGACTGAAAACCATTGTCGGCAGCCATAAGCATAGACATCAGGGCAACCAAGGTTTTTCCGCTACCCACGTCTCCTTGCAACAGCCGGTTCATCTGTCTTGGCTTGGCCATATCATTTCTGATCTCTTTCAAAACCCGTTTCTGGGCTCCAGTCAATTCAAAAGGTAAATATTTATAAAAAAAAGTATTGAAATATGCTCCGATTCGCTCAAAAGGATATCCTTTATATTTTTTTTCCCGTTCCAGTGTATAGCGCAAGATATGTAGCTGAAGATAAAAAAGCTCTTCAAAAGTAAGCCTGTAACGTGCCTGTTTCAAAGTTTTGGCATCCGTTGGTTGATGCATTTGCAACAATGAATCATGCAGGCGGATCAGATGGTATCGTTTGATCATGTCCGGCGGAAGCGTTTCAGGTATGGCTTCATGAATGCTGCGGATCAGATTGCCCTGAATGGTTTGAATAGCCTTGGAATTCAGATAATGCGACTTCATCTTCTCCGTCGTATTATAGAAAGGTTGCAAGGCCATGGTAGGTGTGGTTTGTGCATTCTGAATAGGATCGACATCGGGATGAGCGATGGAAATCTGATGTCCGTAAACAGATGGCTTGCCAAAAACGATGTAATCCACACCAGGCTTGTACTTGTCCACCACATATTTCAATCCTTTGAACCAAACGAGTTCAAGGATGCCTGTTCCATCCGTAAAATTGGCAGAAAGCCGTTTGACTCTTCCAGTTCCAACCATCTGGAATGACTGAAAACGTCCGATCACCTGGATGTAGGGAAGATTGGAAGTTAATTCACTAATCTTATAGAATTTGGACCTGTCGACATATTTATAGGGGAAATAATAGAGCATCTGTTCCTGATTGAAGATTTGAAGCTCTTTCTTCAGGATTTCCGCCCGTGCACTTCCTACACCAGGTATATAAGTCAGTTCTTTACTCGACAGATCCAACACTTCTTTATTTTACGGGGTTAAACTTATTGATTTGCTCGGCCATAAGCAGGTCAAGGGTCGTTGTTATCTTGATATTGTCAGGCAAGCCTTCAACCAGCTCTACCTGATAACCGGCGGCTTCAACCACGGAAGCGTCATCGGTGAAACGTTCCTGATAAGACTGAAGATAAGCCTTTTTCAACAACTCCATACGAAAAGCCTGTGGAGTCTGCACGGAACAGTACGTTTCACGACGAACGGAAAAGCTGGTTTCGCCATCCATTTTTCGGATACTTTCCGTGAGTTGAGTCACGGGAACGGCAGCCCCATTTTTTTTTGCCGTAGCATAGCAGCGTTCTATCAAATCAGTATTGATGAAGGGCCTGACACCGTCATGCACAGCAACCAAACCTTCCTTTCCTGTCAAAGCCAAGCCGTTTTTGACGGATTCAAAACGGGTATCGCCACCATCGGCTATCTGACAAGGTAACTTAAAATCGTATTTGATGCAGAGTTCATTCCAATAGCCTTGCTGGGACTCAGGCAAGACTATGATCAGGTTGATTTCAGGGTCAGCTTGGTAAAAAGCTTGCAGCGTATGCATCAAAAGGGGTTTACCGGACAACAAAAGAAACTGCTTGGGAACAGCCGATCCCATTCTAATACCTTTGCCTCCTGCCACAATGATGGCATATCTCAACTCCTTTTTCATCTTCTTGTTGATTTATCAGATTTTCACATTCTCAAACACAGCCTGTATCTCGGTATCTACCTGATACAGTTTTTGTTTACAGGCTTGAAGCAGTTCGGCAGCCCGTTTTACTTTCTGACTCATTTCGTCCACGTCAAGGTTGTTCTTTTCCAGTGAAGCCAGAATTTGCTCCACTTCCTGCATGGCGGCATTGTATAAAAACTTTTTTTCAGCCATTTTTTATCTCAGTTTTATCTATGGTACTGTATATTTTTCCATCGCGTAGATGGGTGCATATCTCGAATCCCACCGACAGGTCATGAATGGATTTCACAATCTTGCCGTTATGCAAAGTAAGTGAAAAACCTCTTTGAATCAAGATATCCGGAGAAAAACCGGTCAACGTCTTTTCCATCATCTCCGTTTGATGTTTGAGCTGGCCGATGCCGGAGGATGCACGAAACTGCAAATTGGAATACTGCATTTCTATCCATTGGCTTTTCTTCAACACGACACGTTTGGAAGTATTCAAAAGGTCGGCTTCACGTCGTTCTATCAGAAGTTCTGCGGTATGAATCCTTTCACGAATATTCAGTCTCAAGCGGTCAGAATTGTTTTTCAACTGTTGCAGGCGTGTCTCCAGGATTTTTTGTGTCGTCACTTTCAATTTTTCCGCATCCGTATCCAACCTGAAAGCCTCTTGTGACAGGGAACTCAATAGGAACTCTGCAGCCGCTGTGGGCGTTTTCACGGAAGTATTGGAAACCCTGTCCAGTACGGTGGAATCCCTGTCATGGCCAATTCCTGAAAGAATGGGTAACGGATATTGAGCACAATAATAGCATAAATCATACCGATCAAAGCAATTCAGATCTGCCGATGCACCACCTCCCCTGATAATGACCACCAAATCAAACCCGACCCCTGTTTCAACAATCTGGTTCAGTGCGTTAATAATGGATATTTCGGCTGATTCTCCTTGCATGATGGCTGGGAAAAAGGCTGTATAAAAAACAAAACCATAGGCATTGTTATGCAACTGATCCATAAAATCCTCATATCCCGCCGCCGTGGGCGAAGAGACGATAGCCAGACGTTGGGGCAATAAAGGCCAGGGCAATTCCTTGTTCAAGTCGATAACCCCGTCAGCTGTCAGTTGGCGAATGATTTCCTGTCTGCGCAAGCTCAAATCACCCATCGTGTAAGCCGGGTCGATATTTCGGATGACCAGATTGAAGCCATAAAGTTCATGGAATTCCACGGAGACTTCCACCAGTACTTTTTGTCCAGCCTGCAAAAAAGTTCCCGTTTGTTCTTCAAAAAAAGGTTTCATACTGCCCCAGATGTTCGCCCAGATGGTTGCTCTAGCCTTGGCACAGATAGCATCAGACCCTTCTCTTTTCTGTATCAACTCTATATAACAATGACCGGAATAATGTTCCTTACATTCACTGACTTCTGCACGAATCCAATACATATCCGTAAATTCTTTTCGAATTTCGTTTCTGACCATCTGATTCAGTTCCAAAAGGGTAATTGCCTCCATTATTTATTGATCAATATTTTACAACAATGCTTGAAAGATCCGGAAACTATAATATCAACCAAATAGACAGCATTGGGTAAATGTGAAACATCAAGATACGAAAATGCTCCGTCAAATTTCTTTTTCATCATTTTTTGTCCAAGGGTATTATAAATGGTCACTTCTAAAGGTTCGTCCGATATATGGGATTCCGAAAAGTACAATTTGTCTTTTGCAGGGTTCGGATAACAGTAATAATTGGCTTTGTCGTTTTTTTCAAAAGGGACGCGCAGAGCAAGCATAATTTCCCTGGCATTGGGAATACCATATCCATAAAGGGTATCAGGATATTCTGCACGGTCTCCGCTTTCTTTGATATATTGCCTTAATTCATTGGCCTTCAAGTTTGGCCAGTTACCCCATATACAGGCAGCCAATCCTGTCACCAATGGCGTCGAGAAAGAGGTTCCACTACCTTTTGTCAGGATTCCGGCACCGTTCAGGATGTAATCGTTTGAGCCACATGCCATTAAATCAGGCTTAATGCGCCCATCTGAAGTAGGTCCGACAGAACTGAAAGCACTTTTTGAAAAATCAGATTGAACGGAACCGATCGTCAGAACGTTCTCTGCATCTGACGGGAAAGATATCTTTTTCCAGACTTTATTACCTTCATTTCCGGCACTGAAAATCAACAACATACCCTTTGTTGCCGCAATGTTTGCCGCACGGGTAATGAATGCGGTCTTCCCGTCCAATTGATCTATCTGATAGGATAATTCAGCCATGTCATACGTAAAATAGCCTAAAGAAGTAGAAATGATATCGACACCGATACTATCTGCAAATTCAGCTGCCGCTATCCAATAATCTTCTTCAATCGGATATTCGGAAAGAACATCTTCAGAACGCAACAAACAGTAGTCTGCTTCTGGTGCAGAGCCTACAAAATAATATTCTTCATTGGCCGCCAAAACGGACAATACAGATGTTCCATGGGCGTGCCCTTGATAAATGTTTGAAGGAGGATAGATAAAATCTTTAGCAGCCACCAAAGACAGGTCTTTGAACCAGGACATGGTATCAACGCCATAGAAGCCGGCATCCACCACCGCAATGATCTTACCTGCCCCTTTATGACCTGCACTATGTAAATCCATCAGATTCAACATATTAATTTGCAAATCCGCTTTTCCGTAATATTTGGATGAGTCCACTTCCACTCTTAAATCTTTAGCAGCCAAATTACTTTTTAGAATTTTTGAGGTTGACGGATTACGCCATACCAACTGAACCGATTTGACAAAAGGCAAGGACACAAGCGTGTTTATGCACAAAGAATCGGGCGCAGAAACGACTGCCGTATTCATCCAGCGGGATTGTGTGACGATGGTGAAACCTTGATCACGTATCGACTTCAAATAGTTTTCAGAAACCGGATAATCTGTAGAATCCAAATCAATATCCTGAGCCATACGACGTTTCAGCGATATCTGTGATAGTGCGGGTATGATATTGAGGGTCGCAGAATTAAGCTGAAAAGCTGGAATGGAAAATGAATAAGCAGAGGACTGGGTAATTTGCTTATCCTTCAGGTAAACACGAAAACGCATCAGATCTTCGCCAGCCTGTATCAAACCAGGTAGTAACAAAGCAAAAAATAGCAGCGTTCTCTTTTTCATCAAATCAGGAAACTTTACACGTTCTGTAACATTTAAAAAGACCGGCAGGTCATGACAAATGTACAAAAAATCCAATCAAAGCAAGATGCAATTATCTGGACAAATAACGCTTCAATCAGTTTAAGAATCTGGTCAATGATTGGAGTTCCGAGTAATTAGAACAACGGCAGAAGCGGATATCCCTTCTCCCCGGCCAGTATATCCGAGTTTTTCTGTGGTGGTGGCCTTGATGGAAACGGCATCAGGGTCTATACCCATCAAATGGGCAAGACAAGACTGCATCTCCGGAATGAAAGGGTTTATTTTGGGATGTTCAGCACAAACAGTCGAGTCAATATTGCCAACAGCCCATGATTTTTCGCTCAAAAGAGCTACGGTTTTTTTCAAT
Source organism: Bacteroidales bacterium (assembly GCA_023230125.1). GTDB lineage: Bacteria > Bacteroidota > Bacteroidia > Bacteroidales > UBA1402 > UBA8389. The sequence goes on from JALNXZ010000037.1 coordinate 9,558, forward strand.
AAGATTTTGCTGTCTATACCGGCATATATTTCGGATGTATCCGGAAAATGAAAACCGATATCCCGCAAATTAGCAGCTCCAAGAAGGGCATCACAAATCGCATGAATCAACACATCGGCATCAGAATGTCCAAACAAACCTTTTTCATAAGGGATTAATATTCCGCCCAAAAACAAAGGCCTGTCATTAACCAAACGATGCACATCAAAACCATATCCTACGCGAATATCCATAGTCCGGCTTTTTTTATTTTCCGAGCAGCATTCTAATACCTTCCATATCAAACGCAAGGGTAAAACGCAGGGTTTCGTCAAGTGGATTGCTTTGCGCCTGTGATACCAGATAAGAAGCATCCAATCGGAACATGCTCATTTTGAAACCGGCACCGAAAGTGAAATATTTTCTGTTTCCCTTATATTCGTTTTCATAATAATAGCCACCACGTACAAAAAATTGCTTGTTGTAAGCGTATTCCACACCGACAGATCCGTAAATTTCCTGTAACTCTTCTTTTATACCACCGGGTGCATCTCCAAAAGATTTAAAGATTCCGGCAATAGAAGAGACATCCGTAGTCACCTCATTGGTATCTTTGGGGGTAGGTACCAATAATTTATTGACATCCATGGAAATATTAAAGGTATTGTAATCATCAATTGGATAGCTGACCGTTGTTCCCAAACGCAGGTTGGTAGGAATGAAATAGCTGCTATTGCCACCATCGTAGGAAATTTTTGTACCAATATTTGCGATATTTGCGCCGAAAGCTACAGAACCTTTTTCGCGTCCAAAATAAACAGGTGTCTTATAGTAGGCAGCAATATCTGCGGCAAAAGCTGTTCCTGCAGGATCCTCCCCACTCATCAGGTCAGACACGATGTATCGCAAAGAAACGGCCATGGAGAGTTTTTCGGAAAGCATCCTTGAATAGGCAACATCAATGGCCATTTCATAAGGTTGTATGGAAGTTGTCGGCCCGTCGAGTTCAGTTCTAAGTATAACTTCTCCAAGGGAAAAATAGCGTAAAGATCCACTGATGGCTTGTTGTTCATCAAGTTTGTAATAGCCTGCCAGATAGGCCAAATCAATATCTGATGCCAATTTGGATAACCATGGAGTATATGACAAAGAAAAGCCCGCGTTACTTTCTATCTGGGCATATTTGGAAGGATTCCAGTATTGTGAGTTCACA
>JALNXZ010000038.1 GCA_023230125.1 Bacteroidales bacterium
CACAGTGATACACCATTATTGGTATTAAGAGGATAATTTTAAAATCACGAGAATTAATGATTTCAGAGATTACTTCGAGACTATTTCAAATAAGCGATTCTCATAAGGTTTAAATAATAAATAAGCAGGCTTTCTCCGGTTATATTTTTACATCACCGTATATGTGTTATAATTAATATTATGTTGAATACTGTCAACCTGATATAATCATTCAAATTCTCAGAAACAAATAAGCATCCCCTTTTGAGAGAATGCTTATTTGTTTTTAAAAGCAACAATGATTTTTTCATTATTTCAAATCTTTGATGCGCTGATCCATTATTTTAAATTTTTCTTCATTTCCGGTATTATAATAAATACCTCTTAATGCTATTACAAAATCACGATCATTGGGATTGATAGAATATGCTTTTTCAAAAAAAGGTTTAGCCTGATTAAACAATTCTTTTAGTTTTACCTTTTCAACCCTATACTTTTTATCGTCACGAATAGCATTGATACGATCTAATTCTTCGACAGCATGATTGTAATACAGACGTCCCATATTACCAAGAGCATCAGCATAATTTGGATCTAAATCCAAAGCTTTCTGATAACAAACCTTACATTCATCCAACTTCTTGGTGTTTTCCAGAATACGACCTTTTACATTCCAAAGAATAGAGCTTTTTTGATCTTGACTGAGAGCCTGATTGATCCATACCAATGCTTCATCCATCAAATCCTCGTTGACATAATAATTGATCAGGTTGCTGGTATAGAAAGGTTCAGTGGGAAATTTCTGCGCACCAAGCTTATACATACGAATCAAATTGACTGTATCCTTCAAAATCAGATATTCACTACAAAGACGACCATAAACCCATTTGGATTCAATCGTATCCTTAATCTGTTCAAAATATTTGACTGAAATAGCCGGATCTTCAGCCTGAGTAGCAGATAAAGCACAATAATAGGTAATCAAAGGAATCAATGTATCTTTTTCCAACCCCTCACCTTCCATATATTTTAAGTTCGGATATTGAAGATATGTTTGAAACATATCGAGCGATTTATAGAATTCTTTTTTTTCATAGAAATAAGAACCCGCATCGATAAAACCACGTTGAAATCCTTTAACTTTTTCAACAATCTTTTTACGAAATTTAGGTTTGATTTTACCTTTTTCATTGGGCAACTGATCTAATGAATCAGCCTTTGTGTATGAATCAATAGCGCTCTTTAATGAATTCGCCATCAAAGCCTGATCACCTTTTTTAAGTGTCCATTGGATTTTTTGCTGTTCGTTATAAATGGTATAAAATACATCTCCGGCTGTAAACCATGTACTGGCAAGGTCTTTAGTCGTAGGATCTTCTATTGCCAAAAGTATTGCTTCTTTGGCAGCCTTCGTATCAGGTGTTTCTGAAAGAATCTTAGCTTTGGCTTTGGACACATTATTCTTTTGTGCGCTTGCACTTCCCCCAACCAGAAGAACTGCAGAAAGCAAGAAAACGATTTTTTTCATTTGGTTTTTCTTTTTAAAATGGACTCTGTTAATTGTTATTTTCTTGATTTATAATATTTTGCACTGAATCCTCAGAACTTATCTCTTCCACCTCAGCACGGTCTGTATCTGGTAATTCTTCTTCTTCCGCTTCCGACAAAACTTTACATACAGAAGCAATTTCATCATGACGTTTTTCCAAATTGATCAGATGGACACCCTGTGTAGCACGTCCCATGATGCGAAAGTCGGATACTTTCATGCGGATAGTAATGCCTGATTTGTTGATGATCATGAGATCATTCTCATCAGTAACGCTCTTAATAGTAACCAGTTTCCCGGTTTTTTCGGAGATGTTCATAGTCTTGACTCCCTTGCCGCCACGGTTTGTGATACGGTAATCATCAATCATTGAACGCTTCCCAAATCCTTGTTCGGAAACGACCATAATGGTTTCTTCCTCCGGATTCTTGATGCAAATCATACCGACAACTTCATCCTGAGCATCTTCATCCAAATCCATTCCACGAACACCTGTTGCGGTACGTCCCATACAGCGTACTTTACTTTCATGAAACCTGATGGCGCGGCCGTTTCGGTTAGCTATAACAACCTGATTGTCGCCGTTGGTCATACGAACTGATATGACTTGGTCATCATCACGGATGGTGATGGCATTGACGCCGTTCAAACGCGGACGTGAATAAGCTTCTAACAGCGTCTTCTTGACAATACCCTTCTTTGTACAGAATATCAGATAATGAGAATTGATGAATGTATCGTCTTTCTGAAGATTCTTAATACGGATAAAGGCATTCACCTTATCATCAGCATCAATATTGAGCAAGTTTTGGATGGCACGTCCTTTGGATGTCTTTGCTCCTTCCGGTATGCCATAGACATTCAGCCAGAAACATTTACCTTTCTGTGTGAAGAACATCATCGTATTGTGCATAGAAGCCGGATATATGTATTCCACAAAATCCTCATCACGGGTTTCAGAACCTTTGGACCCTACTCCGCCTCTATTTTGTGAACGGAATTCACTTAAAGGTGTACGTTTAATATAACCCAGATGAGATATGGTGATGATCATTTCGTCATCGGAATAGAAATCTTCAGGATTGAAGTCTTCAGAAGCAAAAATGATTTCTGAACGGCGTTCGTCACCATATTTATCCTTGACTTCCTGAAGTTCATCCTTAATAATATTCATTCTCCTTTCCTTGCTTTCCAAAACTTCCTTGTACCATGCGATTTTCTGCATCAAAGCATCGTATTCATTGCGCAGTTTATCCATTTCCAGACCAGTCAACTGACGCAAACGCATTTCAACAATGGCGCGTGACTGAATGTCACTTAAGTTAAATTCAGCCATCAATTTTTCGCGAGCTTCGTCTGGTGATTGAGAACCACGGATGATGGCAATGACACGGTCAATATTGTCACAGGCTATAATCAAGCCTTCTAAAACGTGTGCACGCTTTTCTGCCTCATTCAGGTCATACTGAGTCCTTCTGACTACAACTTCGTGGCGATGATCAATGAAATGTCGAATCAAATCTTTCAAATTCAACATCTTAGGACGGCCATGAACCAAAGCGATATTGTTAACACTAAAAGATGACTGCAGAGCTGTCATCTTGTATAGTTTATTAAGCAAGACATTGGAGTTGGCATCTTTCTTCACTTCTACAACAATGCGCATACCATCACGATCTGATTCATCATTGACGTGATAGATTCCTTCAATTTTCTGTTCTTTGACCAAGTCAGCAATTGAAGTAATCAAGTCTGCCTTATTAACCATATAAGGTATTTCGGTAATAATGATTTTCTCACGGCTACCATCATTTTCGATAGAAGCTTTAGCACGCATGACGATACGTCCCCTACCCGTTTCAAAAGCTTCTTTTACACCGGAATATCCGTAAATGAAACCACCTGTCGGGAAATCCGGAGCAATGATATATTTCATCAACTCAGGAATCGTTATGTCGTTGTTGTCAATATAGGCAACCATACCATTTACCACTTCCGTCAAATTGTGCGGAGCCATATTTGTTGCCATACCTACTGCAATTCCAGATGCTCCGTTAACCAGCAGATTAGGAATACGTGTCGGTAAAACGGTTGGTTCATAGAGGGTATCATCAAAGTTCAACTGCATGTCAACCGTGTCCTTTTCGATGTCGACTAACATATCCTCAGCAATCTTACGTAAACGACATTCTGTATAACGCATGGCTGCGGGAGAATCTCCGTCAACGGAACCAAAATTACCCTGTCCGTCAACCATTGGATAACGTATGGTCCAACTCTGAGCCAAACGAACCATGGCAAAATATACTGATGAATCACCATGTGGGTGATATTTACCGAGAACGTCACCGACAATTCTGGCAGATTTCTTATATGGCTTATCTGAATTGTTACCTAACTCGTTCATTCCAAATAAAACACGGCGGTGGACAGGTTTAAGTCCGTCCCGCACATCCGGCAAAGCCCGAGATACAATAACAGACATCGAATAATCAATGTAAGAAGACTTCATTTCTTCTTCAATATTTATTCGAATAATACGGTCTTGGTCAATCATTTATTATAACTTTTATTAATAGGATTTTTTTTCAAAAAAGTATGCTAATGTACTGCTTTTCCACGATTCTGCAAGGGCTTTTTTAAATAAATTTACGGTTTTTAGCTTCAAAAAGCGACCTTATACTGACATTTTGTCTTATGGCAAAGTATTTGTAGCATCACATTTGATATGTAATTCAAAATACTTAAATTTGACACAGCTTTCATCCGTGTTTATTATTTAGCATAGATCTAAGTTCACGCCATAAGTCAAGATTATCTGATATATCAGCGTTTACATAACAAGCCTGTTTCAAAGGTTCTTAAGGTTTATCATAGGTTTTTTTATATAAAAAATATGGATACAGCAAAATTTTCGCAAGGAATGCGCGATGTCATAGGTTATAGCAGGGAAGAAGCACAAAGGCTAGGTAACGATGCCATTGCTCCTGAGCACTTACTTTTGGGCATTTTTCGCGAACGAGATAGTAAAGCTTTGATGTATTTATCAAAGCTGAACATTGACGCTCTGCGCATTAAACGGACTATCGAATCTCGGATTGCCAGACAGGAAGCGCCTAACAAAAACGCAGACATACCACTCAACAAATCAGCTGAACGAGTATTAAAAATGGTCCTGCTTGAAGCGCGTTCGCTCGAATCGCGTGGTTTTACAAGTGAAGTTATTGATACTGAACATCTTCTACTTGCTATATTGAAAGAAAATGACAATCTTGCTGCAGATATTTTACATGAGGAAGGACTGGAGTGGATGAAATTGCAAGATGCTATTGTAGGATCCCCTACTCCATTTGCCGGTCCCGGGTTTACTGAATTCAACGAAGAAGACGATGAAGACATCAGAGATGACAAATCGTCCTCTTCCCCTCAGAGTTCGACCAAACAAACACAAACGAAAGCTGGCGGAGGCGCAGATACACCGGCCCTCGACAATTTCGGCAACGACATGACAAAAGCTGCTATGGAAGGGCGTTTAGATCCTGTCATAGGCCGTGAGAATGAAATATTGCGTTTAGCACAAATATTAAGCAGACGAAAGAAAAACAATCCTGTTCTCATTGGTGAACCGGGTGTTGGTAAATCTGCCATTGTAGAAGGTTTGGCCTTACGTATCGTACAGAGAAAAGTATCCCGTATCCTGTTTGACAAGCGCATCATTTCGCTGGATTTGGCATCCATGGTCGCCGGAACCAAATACCGGGGTCAGTTCGAGGAACGCATGAAAGCCATTCTAAATGAGCTTCAAAATAATCCAAACATCATACTTTTCATCGATGAGATACACACCATTGTCGGTGCTGGAAATGCAAGCGGTTCGATGGATGCAGCCAATATGCTTAAACCTGCCTTGTCAAGAGGTGAAATTCAATGTATAGGAGCCACCACGCTGGACGAATATCGCAAAAGCATAGAAAAAGACGGTGCTTTGGAACGACGTTTCCAAAAAATCATCGTAGAGCCTACCACTCCTGAAGAAACCCTTCAAATTTTGCACAACATCAAGGACAGATACGAAGAACATCACCATGTCATTTATACCGACGAAGCTTTAGAAGCTTGTGTCAGACTGACACAAAGATATGTTTCGGATCGGAATTTCCCCGACAAGGCAATAGATGCACTTGATGAAGCAGGATCCAGGGTTCACTTATCCAACATTGTGGTTCCTGAAGGCATCGAATTACTTGAAAAGCAGATAGATGAAAGTAACCGTAAGAAAATTGAGGCTGTTCAGTCTCAAAATTTCGAATTGGCTGCCAGCTATCGGGATGAAGGCAAAACTCAAAGCGAAGCATTGGCCAAAATGAAAGCCGATTGGGAAGTAAGCACTGATATCAAACGGCAGCCGGTTGATGCCGAAAAAATAGCGGAAGTCGTAGCTGTCATGACGGGTGTTCCACTTCAACGAATAGCTCAGGAAGAGGGTGATAAGCTCTTGAAAATGAGATACGAAATAAAGAAAAAAATCATTGGTCAGGATAAAGCTGTTGATTCTGTTGTAAAAGCTATCCAACGCAACCGCGTCGGACTGAAAGACCCCAACAGACCCATAGGTGCATTTCTTTTTGTGGGTCCCACCGGAGTCGGGAAAACCCACTTGGCCAAATTGCTTTCCGAAGCAATGTTTGACAGCAAAGATGCTCTTCTTCGTATAGATATGAGTGAGTTTATGGAAAAATTCACCGTTTCCAGACTGGTTGGAGCACCTCCGGGATATGTCGGATATGAAGAAGGCGGACAACTCACCGAAAAAGTACGCCGCAAACCCTATTCAGTCATTTTATTAGATGAAATTGAAAAAGCCCATCCCGATGTTTTCAACCTCCTATTGCAGGTTATGGATGAAGGCCGACTGACAGACAGTCTCGGACGTATGATAGACTTCAAGAACACCGTCTTGATCATGACTTCCAACGTCGGTACCCGTCAACTAAAAGAATTCGGGAAAGGCATCGGTTTCAGCAAACCGGAAAAAGACCTAAACAGCGATTACTCCAAGAATGTCATTCAAAAAGCCTTGGCCAAAACCTTTGCTCCGGAATTTCTGAATCGTATTGATGACATCATCCAATTCGACCAACTTTCCAAAGAATCAATCATCCAAATAATTGATTTGGAATTGGTTACATTCAAACAACGGGTAGAAAACCTGGGGTATCTGCTGACCATTACAGACGATGCCAAACAATTCATCGCAACAGAAGGATATGATGTTCAATTTGGTGCACGTCCATTAAAACGTGCCATCCAGAAATATCTCGAAGATGAGCTGGCAGAATTGATATTGAGCAATACCTTAAAGCAAGGGGATCGTATCACCATCTATTTTGATGCCGAAAACAAAAAGATCTTACATTCTGTCAACGATCAACCGGCATTGTTGTGACACGTTTGTCAGGTATGAAAATAAATAAAGAAAAAATGTCAGGGTTTTTGCTCTGGCATTTTTTTTGCCCATGAGTTATTGCAGTCTTATAAAGACACCAAATCCAAACTATCATTAAAAAAAATATACTATGCAAAAAGGTAATATCGGAGTAACAACAGACAACATCTTTCCCGTCATTAAGAAGTTTCTATACAGTGATCATGAGATTTTTCTAAGAGAAGTCATTTCAAACGCTGTTGATGCCACACAAAAACTCAAGACTTTAGCTTCTGTGGGAGAATATAAAGGTGAATTGGGTGAAATGGCCGTGCGCATATCCATTGATCCAAAAGAAAAGACTTTGACCATTTCCGATTGTGGTATCGGAATGACAGCGGAGGAAATCGACAAATATATCAATCAAATTGCATTCTCCGGTGCGGAAGAATTTCTTGAAAAATACAAGAATGACGCCAATGCCATTATCGGACATTTCGGATTGGGTTTCTATTCCACCTTTATGGTTTCCAAACAAGTGGACATCATCACAAAGTCCTGGAAAGACAGTTCAGAAGCCGTCAAATGGAGTTGTGATGGATCACCCGAATACACCATCGAAAAAATTGAGAAAGAAAATCGTGGGACAGATATTGTGCTTCACATTGATGATGACAATCAATCATTCCTGGAAGAAAGCAAAATAAACGATTTGCTGAAAAAATACTGCAAGTTTCTGCCTGTACCAATCATCTTCGGCAAAAAGAAAGAATGGAAAGACAGCAAATACCAAGAAACGGAAGAAGATAACCAAATCAACGATACTAATCCGGCATGGACAAAAAAGCCGGTAGACCTGACAGAAGACGACTATCTGAAATTTTACAAGGATCTGTATCCGATGTCGGAGGATCCTTTGTTCCATATCCACCTGAACGTGGATTACCCTTTTAATCTCACCGGTATCCTCTATTTCCCAAAAATCAAGAACAGCGTTGAGATTCAAAAGAATAAGATTCAATTGTATTGCAATCAGGTATATGTGACCGATTCCGTCGAAAATATCGTTCCGGACTTCCTGACCTTACTTCACGGGGTCATAGACTCGCCGGATATTCCGTTGAATGTATCCCGCTCCTATCTGCAAAGCGATAGCAACGTAAAAAAAATATCCAGCCATATTACCAAAAAAGTAGGCGACCGTTTGATGGAACTATTCAAGGAAGACCGCAAAAAATTCGAGGAAAAATGGAATGATCTGAAAATATTTATCGAATATGGTATCCTGACTGAAGAAAAATTCTGGGACAAAGCACAGAAATTCTGTTTATTGAACAATGTAGATGGTCAATACTATACCTCAGATGAATACAAAAAACTGATTACAGAAAACCAAACAGACAAGGATGGGCAACTGATTTACCTTTATACCTCAGATAAAGATGCTCAAAACACCTATATTAATGCAGCAAAGGAAAAAGGTTACGACGTTTTGCTGATGGACGGACAACTTGATGTCCATTTCGTCGGCAAACTTGAACAATTGTTTGAAAAGACCAAATTTGTCAGAGTAGATAGCGATGTGATCGACAATCTGATCGTCAAAAAAGAGAAAGAAGCACTTACGCTGACTGAGGAACAACAAGAAAGCTTGAAAAAGGTTTTTACAGACCAACTGCCGACCATTGAAAAAACAGAGTTCAAGCTTCAATTGGAGAATCTTGGAGAAAAATCCCTGCCAATTGTCATTACACAAAATGAATTCATGCGCAGAATGCAAGAAATGTCAGCAATGAACCCAGGCATGAACTTTTACGGAGAAATGCCCATCACCTATTCAATGGTTATAAATACTGGTCATTCACTTGTAAAAAAAATCCAGGAAAATAAACCTGAAGAAAACCTAGGAGAAAAAGCCAAACAACTGATAGACCTTGCACTACTTTCCAACGGCTTGTTGAAAGGCGAAGCGCTTACAAATTTTGTTAAAAGGAGCATTGATTTGATAGATTAATGCATCATTTTATCAGAAGGTTAAATTTTCTGATTACTTTTGGTACAAAGTTCATCGTTTGACCGAACAAAACGGCATTTAAAATGGTTTTGTAATTATATAGAGGTGTTTCGGAATACAAAAATGGAACCAATTTCCACGTTTTCCCGAAACGCCTTCTTCAACTTAAATTCAGATGAAACGTCTTTTAAGTGTGTCGCTATTTTTATGTATAATCCTTCAGCCAATTCCTGCACAGAAGATCGGATTGGTTATGAGTGGCGGCGGAGCAAAAGGTGTAGCACACATTGGTGTTATTCAGGCACTTGAAGAAAACGGGATACCTATCGACTACGTGACCGGAACCTCCATTGGTGCCGTGATAGGCGGTTTATATGCGATGGGATATTCACCGGCAGAGATGCTGGCTTTGGTCAAATCGGAAGAATTCAACAATTGGAAGAATGGAACGATTGAAAATCAATATATTGACTATTTCAGGAAACCAAACCCCACTCCTGATTTCTTGACAACATCCATTCCGTTGAACGACTCTACCTTTTCAACTTACAAAATGCTACCAAATAGTCTGATGAATTCCATACAGATAAACGTTGCTTTTTTACAACTTTGCGCACAAGCCACAGGACAATGCGAAAATAATTTTGACAAGCTCTTTGTACCATATAGAAGTGTCGCTGCCGATGTCAAAAACCGCAAACCTTATATCTTCAGAAATGGAGATCTTGGTGATGCCATTCGGGCTTCGATGACTTTCCCTTTCGTTTTTAAAGCCATCAAGGTAAATAATAAGTTACTCTATGATGGAGGCATTTACAACAACTACCCGGTAGATGTGATGATCAAAGACTTTAATCCAGAATTTATTCTCGGTAGTGTCGTAGTTGAAAAAGAGAAACAGATTGACGACTATGACATGATTGCACAGATGCAAAACATGATCATGCGTCCAAGCGATTACAACCTTCCGGAAGAAAAGGGCATCCAGCTTGAATTCAATCTGGAAGGAGTCTCCTTACTAGCTTTCAATCAAGCAGATTCCGTCTATAAAATCGGTTATGATGGAGCCATATCTAAAATGGACTCCATCAAAAAAGTTGTTAAAAGGCGCATTGATCCGTTGACAGTAAGCCTCAGGCGTTTTATGTTTCGCAGTGAAATGCCCCAGCTTCGCTTTAAGGAAATTGAGATACATGGCGTTTCTAACATTCAAAAGGAATATATACTGAAAGTTCTCAAACAAGATGGAAGCAATTATTTTTCCCTGGAAAATTTCAAAGTCGGATATTTCAAATTAATGGCAGACACAAAAATCACTGAAATTATTCCGCATGCTATATACAACAAAGAAGATCAGTCTTTTAAACTGGTTTTAGATGTGACTATGGAAAACAACATTTTGATTTCCATTGGATCCAACCTCTCTTCTTCATCCTCCAATCAGCTATATCTGGGTATAGGATATCAGGTATTGAACGAATTCTCTCAGTTTTATTCAGCTGATGCCTATATGGGTAAAATACTGAATGCCTTTAGTATTTCTTCAAAAACGTATTTTACAGGGAAAAAACCAGGATATCTGTCTTTCAATATATCTACCATGAATTATAATTTCTTTCAGGGAGAAAAACTGTTCTATAATGACGACAGACCGGCTTTCATCAAACAACATGAATCTTTCATCAAATCCAGATAT
>JALNXZ010000039.1 GCA_023230125.1 Bacteroidales bacterium
CAGATGAAGTCATGGATGTATTGTCAGAAGTCAACGCCGGCGGTATCACCATGGTCATTGTCACACACGAAAAATCCGTATCGGACAAAACCAAACGCATCATTCGCCTGAAGGACGGTATGATTGAATCCGATTGCCAAAACCAAATAGATTATGAGGTTTTTTGAATTTGACACTTTGCAAGAAATTATCGCAACCATGCGGGAAAGCAAGCTTCGGACTTTTTTGACCGGTTTTGCGGTAGCATGGGGCATTTTCATGCTAATCGTTTTGCTCGGATCCGGCAACGGACTCAAAAACGGTATATCTTCAAATTTCAACGACAGGGCCACCAACACCGTCGAAATGTGGGGCAGAAGAACCACGATGCCTTATAAGGGCTTCAAATCACAAAGAAGGCTTCATTTCACCAATCACGAAATGGAGATTATCAAAGCACAGTATCCACAAGTAGACAAAATTTCCGGACGCATATTCAAGAGCCCGGTCGTTAGTTATAAAGATGAATATGGAAATTTTAATCTGGAAGGAGTCATGCCCGATTATCGGAAGATCAGTAACATCAAAATTGAACCTGGAAACGGTAGATTTCTGAATCAAATTGATATGCAGCAAGAACGAAAGGTTATTGTCCTTTCAAAAAAGATAGTAGATAACCTTTTTAATAAAGAAAACCCACTGGGTCAATGGGTGAAAGTCGACAACATCTCCTTTCAAGTTGTAGGTATAGATACCAAAACCTCAAATGAAGAAGGCGGACGTTGTTACATTCCCCATTCCACCGCACAAAAAATATACAACAAGGCTGACTGGACTGACAACATTACCTTAACAGTCAATGGACTCTATACAAAAGAGGCAAATGAAGAATTTGGGAAAAATCTGAAAAAAACATTATCCAGAATCTTGATTGTGGATCCGGAAGATGAACAAGCTATTGGAATGTGGAATCAGGCTGCAAATTATGTACAAACCATGAAAATTTTTTCAACCATCGATTTGTTTGTTCTTTTCATCGGACTTTGTACTTTGATTGCCGGTATTGTAGGTGTTGGAAATATTATGGTCATTACTGTCAAGGAAAGAACCCGCGAATTTGGTATTAAGAAAACACTCGGAGCAACACCTGGCAACATCTTGATATCCATTTTGTTAGAATCAATGGTGATTACCATTACCTTCGGCTATTTGGGGATGCTTTTTGGAATAGGGCTTCTTGAACTAATCAGCAAAGCTCTAAGCATGAACCCTGGTGGTGGAGGAGGAGAAGAAGGAGGTCGGACCCTGTCCATTTTCCTGAATCCATCCGTTAATCTGAACACTGCAATTCTTGCCACGGTCATTTTGATACTAGCCGGGCTGATAGCAGGATACATACCTGCAAAGAAAGCAGTGAGTATTAAGCCAATTGAAGCGATGCGCGCTGATTGAGATATAAATAAATGAACCAAGACCATGTTTGATTTAGATAAATGGCAAGAAATTTGGATGACCATCACAAGGAACAAGACCAGAAGCATATTCACCGCGTTCGGAGTGTTTTGGGGTATACTGATGCTCACCATCCTGCTTGGCACTGGTAATGGACTTGAGAATGGGATGATGAGCGGTATAGAAGGTTTAGCAACAAACTCATGTTTTTTCTATACAGACAAGACTTCAGTTAACCATAAAGGATTCAAAAAAGGCCGCGAATGGAATATGCACAATTCTGACATCAAAGTCATTTTAGCCAATGTACCGGAGATTAAATATCTTGCGCCCATGCTTTTTGGAGGAAAAAGTGAAAACAATACCGTACGTGGTGATATCGCCGGGACTTTTAGCGTTAGAGGTTGCTATCCGGATTACGCACATGTAGAAGAACAAAAGATTTTATACGGTCGATATATCAATGAGGTAGACATTCAGGAGAAAAGAAAAGTCTGTTACATCGGGAAGACCATCTATGAAGCATTGTTCAAACCGGGAGAGAATCCGATTGGCCAGGTCATCCGAAGCAATGGTATCTATTATACTGTCATTGGAGTAGGAACAGGGTTAAGCAACGTACAGATTGGCGGACGCAGTGATGAAATGGTTGTTTTACCTTTCACTACCATGCAAAGAGCCTACAACCAAGGTGACATCATCCATTTCTTGGCGGCAGTTGCAAAAGACAATGTAGATGCTTCCTATATAGAAGAAGAAATTAAAACAATACTGAAAAGCCAAAACGAAATTGCGCCAAACGACGAAAGAGCTGTCGGCAGCTTCAACATCAGTGAAGCATTCAAAATGTTCAGTTATCTGTTTCTGGGCATCAGGATACTTATCTGGATTGTAGGTTTGGGTACTCTACTGGCAGGAGCCATCGGTGTCAGCAACATCATGCTGGTGTCTGTCAGGGAAAGGACCAAGGAAATTGGGATCAGACGGGCACTGGGTGCCAGACCCAAAGACATTATCTCGCAAATTCTGAATGAAAGCCTAGTATTGACAGCCATCGCCGGCTTTATCGGATTAAGCCTTGGAGTGTGTATTCTGGCATTCTTTGACAATATTATCAATAACCTGCCACCTGAAAACGGCGTATTCATCAAAAACATCATGATCAAATTTAATGTAGCCATCCTGGCATCCGTCGTTCTCATCGTTGTCGGTTTGCTGGCGGGATTGTTACCTGCCTGGAGAGCCATGCAAATCAAGCCAATAGAAGCTTTAAGCGAAGAATAATTTTAACAATCATAAAAACGCACAAATGAAGAAGTTTTTCAAAATTCTGGGATTCGTCGCACTCGCTGCACTCGTCATTGGAACCTTTGTCTTCTTATGGAAGAAATCCCGCCCGGTTGAGATTAAATATGAAATCGTGACAGTCACCAAAGGAGATATCGAAAAGAAGGCAGTTGCCACCGGCAAAGTAGAAGCTCGTAACGAAATACAGATCAAGCCACAAATAGCCGGTATCATCGATGAGATTTATAAGGAGGCTGGCCAGTCTGTCAAAAAAAACGAGATCATAGCCAGAATCAAAGTGATTCCGGATATGGTTAGTCTAAACTCCGCCCAATCAAGAGTCAATGTCGCCAATATCAACCTGAAACAAGCAGAGACGGACTTTAAACGCCAAAAGGACTTGTTTGAAAAAGAAGTCATTTCAAAAGAAGAATATGAAAAGACCACAGTAAGTCTTAATTCGGCCAAAGAAGAAAACGAGTCAGCCAAAGACAATCTGGACCTGATTAAAAATGGAATCACCAAGAAGTCTGGAGCAGAGAGTAATACATTGATTCGCTCAACCATAGATGGAATGATCTTGGACATACCTGTCAAGGTTGGAAATTCTGTCATCCAAACCAACAGTTTCAACGAAGGCACCACCATCGCAACCATCGCCAACATGAACGACATGTTATTTATCGGGAATGTGGATGAAACCGAAGTCGGTAAAATTCACAAAGGCATGCCTTTAAAACTGAGTATCGGAGCCCTGAATGACCAAAAATTCGAGGCCAAACTGGAATATATTTCTCCAAAAGGTATGGAAGAAAGCGGAGCTATCATGTTTGAGATCAAAGCCGCAGCCAAAATTCCAAACAACGTTTTTATCAGATCCGGATACAGTGCCAATGCGGAAGTGGTGTTGAACAGTGCCAAAGATGTCATCACAATCCCTGAAAGTGTCATTGAATTCGACAAAGATACATCCACCGTGCAGATACTCAAGACCAAAAATCCACAGACATTCACAAAAAGGAGAATCACCACAGGACTTTCTGATGGCATCCATATAGAAGTGAAAAGCGGCCTCAGGAAAGGTGAAAAACTTCGTGGTGCAGCCATTGACCCTAAAGCCAAAAAGAAAAAATAAAAGATTCTATTTCACAACATTTGTAGCGTTTATCCTATTTTACAAACATTCATCCGTCCTATGAAAAAATATATCATTGCTATCTTTTCCCTCATCCTTGCTGTCGGAACAATTCAAGCCCAGCAAAAGTGGTCATTGGAACAATGCATCGAATACGCATTGAAAAACAATATTACCATCAAATCTTCCGAGTTGAATACAAAGTCACAGGAAATCAAGCATCAGCAGGCCAAAAACCAAAGGCTGCCTGATTTATCAGGTTCAGGTTCAGGTTCCTTAAATTTTGGTCAGTCTCTGAACAGTGAGAACACCTATGAAAACAAAAACACGAGCATTTATTCGGTTGGGCTGAACTCATCTCTATCTCTTTTCAGCGGTTTTCAGATTAAAAATTCAATCGAAGTACAGAAATACAACCTGCAGGCCTCCCTGGAAGACCTGAAAAAAGCGAAGGAGAACATTTCCGTCAACATCGCATCTGCTTACCTGCAAGTCTTGCTCAATAAGGAACTATATCAGGTTGCACTTGAACAGATCAAACTGAGTCAAACACAAGTAAGCCGTTACGAAAGCATGGCTTCCATCGGTAAAATTCCTGAAGGACAAGTCTTTGAAGCGCGCGCTCAACTGGCCAAAGATAAACTCAGTGCCACTGAGAGTCTGAGCAATCTTCAGCTTTCTTTGCTTGACCTTTCACAATTACTGGATTTAAAGGAATGGTCTGACTTTGACATTGTGACCCCCTCCATCAATATGCAAGCTTTGACTCCGATGATTCAACCCGCTGATGAAGTTTTCAACTACGCTGTTACTAATAAATCCACAGTAAAGGCTTCTGAATTTCGCCTGAAAAGCAACGAAAACAGTTTAAAAGTGTCGAAAGGAGCCTTATACCCAAAGCTCTCACTATGGGGCTCCTACTCCAACAGATACTATCCTGACTTGCAATCGATTGATCCGGACAACCAAACAGCATACAAAGTCAGCTTTTCCAAACAATTTGACATCAATGCCGGTACGGCCTTTGGGCTTAGCCTGAGCGTGCCCATCTTTAACCGTTTCGACACCCGAAACAATATCAAGCTGTCACAATTTGATGTCGAAACCGCCAAACTGGAATTAGACAATACCAAAAAAACACTTTATAAGGAAATACAACAAGCCTGGTTCAATGCACAAACCGCTTCAGAAAAATATAAAGCCTCAACGGAAGCAGTCCTGAATACAGAAGAGGCCTATCGTTTCGCCGAGGAAAAATTCAACAATGGCAGATCAACAATCTATGAATTCAATGAAGCAAAAATGAATCTAGCTTCTGCCAGATCCAACCAACTTCAGGCCAAATACAATTATTTATTCAGCATCAAAATTCTAGATTTCTACAAAGGAGAACCTCTACGCCTATAATTTCGGGGTTTCAGGGACAAAACCCTTCGGGAACTGCATGGTCAGGCAATGTAACGATCCATGTTGACGGATTAAAGGCAGGCAATTGATGCCTACAATTTTTCGGTCCGGAAAAGCATCCTGAAGTTTTAATCTAGCCAGTTCATCTTTGGGTGAATCATAAAAGGGCAACAAGACAACTCCGTTCATGATCAGGAAATTGGCGTAAGTGGCAGGCAGGCGTTCCTCCTTATAATATACAGCATCAGCCATTGGGATCTCTATCAGACGATAGGGCTCTCCCTTAACAGTACGAAAAGAACGCAATTCCTCCTCCATCATCCGTAGTTCTTCCGTATGTTCATCCTCCTCTTCTCCTGGAGCGACATAGGCGATGGTTTGAGCATCACAGAACCTGGCTAAGGTATCAATATGACTGTCTGTATCATCACCGGCCAAATATCCATGTCTCAACCAAAGAACACGTTTCAACCCAAAATTTTCCATTAGAAAAGTCTCAATTTCCTCTTCACTTAGGTAATCATTTCTGTTTACCGAAAGCAGGCATTCTGCAGTTGTGAGCAAAGTCCCTTCTCCATCAGATTCTACGCTTCCCCCCTCCAGCACGAAAGGCATCTGATTGATATATTCAACCTCTTGATTAAAAGCCTGTTCACCATAAAGAGAGAAGGTTAATTGATTGTCCAGATTTGAAGGATATTTCATGCCCCAGGCATTAAAGGTAAAATCATACAAAACTGGGACTCCGTTCACAAAAACGGAAATCCCTCCATGATCCCGAGCCCAGGTGTCATTTGACGGCAACTCATACAAAAACAACCGATCTTCATGAATATCTCCCAATTGGGTACGAACTGTATCTGCTTCTGCACAGACAATGATCAGATTCTCCCATTTCAGGATTTCTTTGGCAATGTCCACAAAGCAAGGAGTCACCTCATCGAGCATATCAGCCCAATCCGTTCCTTCATGTGGCCAAGTCAGTTGAATGGCTGACTGAGGGAACCATTCGGGTGGAAATAAGGTGTGTTCCATATATCCTGTTTACTATTTAATGCCATGAGCCGTATGAATAAAACTCTTATTGGCATTTTTCAGCTTAAACAAATTTGTAAACATCAAGACAAACGCCATTGGCAGTTCTTTTAACGCTATAAAAAGACGACGATTCACCATTTTTTCCGGAATGGCCATAATCAAAGTCAGACAAAAAAGTAAAAAAATAACCCACCATTTCAATGCAAATCCAGGCATCAATATCAAAGCTAAAATTGAATATATTCCTGTAAATCCCAATAAAATGATTCTGGGTATGGCCAACTGTTGCAAAAACTTGTTGCAAAAATCGACATTTCCTGTCACCACTTCATGAGGAAAATCTTTCATAAATTCAAAAAAATAATGAATCTGAGCTGAAAGCCAGCGTCTGCGTTGATTAGAAAAAGCCTGGCTGGATTGAACCTTCTCGTCGTACACATATGCATCCGGCAAGTATTTAATATGCATACCATCTTTCAAAAATGACAACTCCAAGTTCCTATCAAAGCCACCGACTGCATGAATGGATAACATCTTTTTCTTAAACATCTGATAATCAAATGCCATCCCTGATCCAATCAAAGCAGACGAAAGGCCAAGATTGGCATGTCCCTGTCTAAAGATGCTATTGTTGATTTCTTCACTGACAGCATCCAATACAGCCATATCGTTATTCAGATTTTTGGCAACCCTATGTGCCTGAAGTATATGCGTATCACTCGATTCAAAAACATCATTGATTCGCTTGAAAAAATCGGCATCAACAGTATTGTCTGCATCAAAAACCAAGGCGATATCATGATCCTCAATTTCACTCATGGCCAGATTTAACGCTTTGGCTTTCGTGCTTTGTTCATACTGCGCAACACAAAGTTTGATGGGTAACTGTGAAAGTCGCTGATTCATTTCCTCTGTCATATGGTCTGAAATGACAACAACAGAATATTTATCTTTCGGGTAATCCTGATTAAGACAGACATTGACACATTCTTCAATCACGGCATCTTCCTTATAAGCAGGGATTAGCACAGCAATGCGTCTGAAACAACTGGCTTCAATATCATTCGATTTTTTACCAAATCTATATGCAACAGCAAAGAATAATAAATATAAAACGTTAGCGGCAAAAATGATGAACAAGACCCAATCAAAAATTTTCATATGGGATGTGTTTACTAATAAATCCGTACAGAGAAAATACTGGCTACGAATGTAAAAACAATTTCGGAATTAGTGGCTATGCATAAAAGAATAAGTTCTTTCCCCGTTTTTTTTTCTATGTTTGCATATTGATACAAGCGCACCTATCAACATGAACAAACTTCAACATATTTTTCTTTCGATTTTGCTGGCAATATTACCGGCAATGGCCTTTGCTGCACAAATCGACAAAACGGAAGCACTCGAAAAGGCTCAACAATTTTACAGCCAGCAATGCAAATCCTTGTTGCGTTCAACTTCGGATTTGGATTTGAAATTGATCTATTCGTGCAAAGACAGTGCTTCGCTCCTAAGGTCTGCAGATACCATTACTCCCACTTATTTCTATGTATTCAATGCAGGAAACGATCATGGTTTTGTCATTGTTTCCGGTGATGACGGGACGAAAAGCATTTTGGCATACTCCGATGAAGGCTCTTTTTTTGCGGACAACATACCGGCCAATTTAAAGAAATGGCTTGATTTCTATCAATCGGAAATCTCCTACACCATGAAAAGAGGTTCCATCCAAACAAAGACAACAACCAATTCAAATAATGTTACCCTGCGTTCTGCAAAAACCGTCGCACCCTTGCTGGGTAAAATCAAATGGAACCAAACTGATCCGTATAATATACTCTGTCCGTACGACTCCAAAACCAGGGAAAGGACAGTAACGGGCTGTATGGCCACAGCCATGGCTCAAATCATGAAGTATCATCGATGGCCGGTTACAGGCATCGGCAGTATCAAATACAAACCCAGTTATCGGGATACGGTTTCAGTCAATTTCAGCAAAACCACCTATGATTGGGATCAAATGTTGGATTCCTATACCGGTGAATCAACACCAAGACAAGATACGGCAATAGCAACCCTGATGTTCCATTGCGGTGCTTCCACCATGATGAATTATGACATCGCCAATAATGGCGGAAGCAGTGCTTATGACAACGATGCAGCCTACGGTCTCATCCATCATTTCGGATATGACACTGACATTGATTTATTATACAGGAATTATTACACAGATTCAGAATGGAGAACCCAGCTGAAAAAAGAGTTGGATGCATCAAGACCTGTTCTTTATGTAGGTACCACCAAAGATTATTCGGGACATGCTTTCGTTTGCGACGGATACGACGGGAATGAGTTCTTCCATATGAATTGGGGCTGGGGAGGAGCCGCAAACGGATTCTATGAATTAAGCACATTAGACCCGTTTATGTCCGGTTCCGGTGGTATTGCAAGCGGTTTCTGCCAAGAACAAGGTTTCATCGGAGGAATACAAGAACCGGATACCATCACCCAAGAAGTTGACTGGAAGATCGCCGTATTTTCCCTCGGACTTAACTCAAGCAAATCCAGGCTGAAAACTTCTTCAGAAACAACAGACTTGTCTTTTGGTTATTTAAATTCCGGATTAAATATTTTCAAGGGCTATTTAGGCCTTGGATTATACCAAAACGGAGCTCTTAAGCAGGTGATGGATACCTCCTTTATAGATGGTTGTCCCTACTATTACGGAAGCTATGAAGAAACTTTCAGTAAGATATCTTTGGTCGGCATTGAAGCCGGTGTTTACAGTCTTCGCCTGATTTATTGCCCCTCCGGTAAAAATATATCCAACCTTTTATCCTGGTCGCCCTTCAAAGAAACATACACTTTGAAAAATTACCTGGATGTCACCATTTCCAACAGTGAAACGGATGGTCTGGTCGCAACCATAACAAAGCCAATCACTAGCCCCATCCTTAGTATGACTAAAGCCATCCAGCCTCCCCAAAACATCTATAAGGACAAGATGGCCAATTTCACAATAGAGGTGAGCAACACAGGTACTGATTTCTATTCGAATGTCGGAGCCCTACTCTATTCAGCAACCGATCCGTCCGTCAAACAATACATCAGCTCAGGAGGCTTATGCATCGCCGCAGGAGAAACTAAAACCATCACTTTCGGAGACTATATCGACTGTGCCCCGGGCTCTTACTATGCCGTTGCCGTGTATGACAGCACAAACACCTTTTCAACCTGGAATTTCAAAATAATCACTTCTGCCGAAAACACACCGGTAGCTGTTTCCATCAAATCCGAATCGTCATCACCCAATCTGATTCTAACCAAACGTCTTTCCTTGTCGCAAGACACCATATACAAGGACGAAGATTTCACCATCTCTTTCTCCGTCCGGAATTCAGGCGGATATTTCGATTCCAATATATATGCCCTCGTTTGTTCGGACACTTTGGGTGTAGGTCTGGATGTCATAGGTCCGGTAACAGTCTACATCGACTCAACCGGTACGCAGGACATCACCATGAAGGCTACTTTGGAATTGGATTCGGAAAACTACGCCATGGCTGTCTTCTATGAGTTGCCATCAGGTGATTTTATCCAATTCTCAACGCCGTTCTTTTTTCATCTCTCTGAACGAGAACAGGAAAAAGAACCTGACATGATTATTTACCCCAATCCGGTAAAGGACATCTTGTTCATATCTTCAGCCGAAACAATCCGAAATGCACAGGTTACAGACCTTTTCGGACGGTTGGTCTTGAGTGTACAAAACAGTTTTGCCATTCCTGTCAGCTCCCTTGAAAAGGGTATCTACTTCCTGAACATTGAAACGGATAAGTGGACAAAAACAGAAAGATTCATCAAAGAATAATCCATGAAATGCACGAAAGTTTCCATTTTTCTAATCACCATTCTGACGATACCAGTGTTTGCCGATTGTCATAGCAGCAAGGAAACAGCCGAAAACATTCCAATCAGGCAAGATGTTCTCAAGCCTGTCGCTGTAACCAAAACCATACCACCTGTCGCCGCAACCAACACCACATCGGTTGCAGCCCTGGCTCCCATTCTGATTTACAAGACCACAAAGGATTATTCACAATACGTCCCTGTCATCATGAATGCAGAAAAGACAAAAATCGTAACCTACCCAGATCCGACAGATATTTTTTATGGCGGAAAGCTGGCATACCCTACACTCCTGGACAACGGATATTTTCTAGACAACCGTGGCATAGGGCCCAACGTCGTTTTCCTGAATTACACCTACGAAGCATATAGCCGACTAAAAGCTGCCCCGACC
>JALNXZ010000041.1 GCA_023230125.1 Bacteroidales bacterium
CGCTGTTGTTGGCCGGCTTTGTAGGGTTCTTGCTTTATTGATGGGGCAGGGTGTTATTTTTCCGATTTTTTGCAGCTCCTCATTTCTATAAGAAAGGCAATCAACAAGCCAAGACCTCCAAATAGAAGTACAGATGAACCGTAAATTACACTTTCAAATTCTCTATAATCAAAACGAGATTCATCCGGATAATGAAGGCCAATGGTATTTAGTACAATGAAAAATCCAAGCATCAAGCCCAATCCGATACCCAGTAACAAGCAAGCCACTTTCAAAGCGCCATAGGGGGATTTCTGGCAGGTCTTTACAGGAAAGGTAAATTTATCTTCAACCATGGAAGCGTCAAACTTGTCACCAATTTTCTCAATCATAGCCAGCCGCTCTTTTTTGCGTGCAAACAATTCAAACAATTTGTAAATACCCAACGTGATAATCCCGACCACGAGTGGAACCATAATAAAATCCATCATAACTTGTTTATTTTTAGTGAATAATTTTGTTCTTTGCAGTGTTTGACGCCATGAATGAAAGAAGGTTACACACATTGGATGAAAAAAAGTCGTTTAATGTTTCTGGTTTGTAACCGATGACATCAGACTGCGTCTAAAAAACAACTATGGAACATCAGAATGAAATGGACTGCATCAGGCGTATTATAGATGGGGAAACGACCTTGTTCTCCACGCTGTTAAAACGCTACAGCCGTCCCATACATTCCATGATCGTACGCATTGTTCCTTGCAGGGAGGATGCGGAAGAACTGACACAGGACACCTTTATCAAGGCTTTCAGAAAGTTGGATACCTTTAAAGGTGATTGCAGCTTCTCCACCTGGTTGTATCGGATAGCATACAATACGGCCATTTCTGCAACCAGAAAAAAGAAGGTCTCTTTTCCGCTCCTTGATGATAATGCCTATCATCATATTCCGGACGATGCGGTAGATGAACTTTTAGACAAGGAAGAAAATGAAGATTTGCTGCATCAGATGGAAAAGGCCCTTGAACTTCTGAATATGGAAGAAAAGGCACTGATAACCCTTTATTACACAGAAGAAAAACCCATTCAGGAGATTTCCTCCATTTTACAGATTACACCGGATAATGTCAAAGTGAAATTATACCGGACGCGAAAAAAAATTTATACATTGGTTAAAAGCAAATAAGATGGATCAGGACAAAGCATTAAAAAAAATACTGGATACCGATGGAAAAAGCAATTTGTCTGATGGTTTCGAAGACCTTTTGATGAAAAAGATCATGCTGGAGGCTAAGAAGAAGAAAAATAGGTCTACCCTTTCAATTTTCAGTCTTGTTACAGCGGTATCTCTTGTCATGATTACAGGAACCATATTATTGTTCAGAAATTATCTGTCGGTCAGGATATCTCTGCCTGTCCCCAATGTCCAATTGTCTGCGGATGCCGGCTGCCTGTTCGGTTTTTATTTCTATGTCGCTTTTCTTGTTTTGATTTTGTTGGGTATAGATCATTACTTCAGAAACTTGAAACAAAAGCCTAGAAACTAAAGCTCATTCAGGCACTTCAATAAATTCCCCTTGACTTTCATTGTGACACCGGTCAAAAGCCGTGACTACATATACTTTATATGGTGACGTATTCTTAGGAATTTCGTACTGAGTCGTACGTGTAATAGATATGATATTGCGCGGATTTTCTAGATTGATATCCCTTTGACTATCAAACCTATATACGACATAATAAGCCGCTTTATCCATTTCAAGATTTGCAACCGGAGCTTTCCAGGATAAATGCAGGTGATTATTCATGTTCTTGATGTAAATCAGATTGGTGATGCTTCCCGGCGGGGTATGGTCAAAAGGATTGTCGGCAGGATGAATGACCGGATATTTATGATAGACTGTCCGGAGGCTATCAGTAATGCCGCCGGCATTTCTTTCCAATTCATAACCAGGCCAAAAACAATTTCCTGTCACTTTATCGTTCTTACTGGCTATCATCATCTTGCGATATAGTTGGCTGAATTTTAAATTGCCAGGTTTGATGGTCCGCAGAACATCCTGACCGATATAGAGTGGTTTGCCATAATTGTTTCTGGACCACCAATCAATCAAAACTTCATAATCTGCCACTCTGTGTCCGATTTCCCAGTAAAGCTGTGGAATGTTGTAATCAACCCATCCGTTTTTTAGCCAAAGCAGTACATCGGCAAACAAATCGTCGTAGTTACTTAAGCCGTTGGTCTGGCTGCCATTCGGGTCTCTTTTAAAGTTGCGGTAAATTCCGAATGGACTGACACCAAACAAAACCCAAGGCTTGATTTTGTGTATGGTCATATGTAGGTCTCGCATCAGAATATTGACATTGTCCCGTCTCCAGTCTGCTTTCTGACTGCTGGTGTAGCCTTTTTCTAATCCATAGGTTCTAAAACTTTTGGAGTCGTTGAATTTGCTTTCAACAATCGGGTAAGGGTAGAAATAATCGTCCATGTGGATACCGTCAATGTCATAGCGTTTGACAATGTCTTTGACAACAGTCTTGATAAATTCTCGACATTCAGGATTTCCGGGGTCAAACCAAATATATTCTCCGTAGTCAATGAACCATTCCGGATGTTTGAAGTAAATGTGTGTCCTGGCCAGTGCTTTGGTCGGTGAAGTCCTGACCCTGTAGGGATTGAGCCAGGCATGAATGTCGATGTTGCGTTTGTGGCATTCTTCCACCATGTACGCCAATGGATCCCAGCCGGGGTTTTTACCTTGTTTGCCGGTGATGTAACGGCTCCATGGCTCATAAGGAGAATCATACCAGGCATCAGCTTCAGGACGTACTTGAAATAGCACCACATTGATTCCGGATTTTTGTAAATTGTCAAGCAGATTGGTGAAATAGCTTTTCATCTCTTCCATGGACATTTTTGCGTACTTTGCTTGACCCACTGTTTGAATCCATGTGCCGCGAAACTCCCTTTTAGGTGGCGTTTGTGCCAAAGTATTGAGGGAAAACAATAAAATAAGCAAAAAATAGATTGGTTTTTTCAAGGTATGCATATCGGGAAAAGGAAGCGTGTATATTGTTGGCAAAGATAGTTTTTTCGGGCTAAAAATCGTATTTTTGCGGTTTATTAAATCCGATGATGTCAACTGAAAAATATATTCAAATACAGGGTGCCAGGGTAAACAACCTGAAAAATATCAATGTGCTCATTCCACGAAATCAGTTGATTGTAATCACAGGTTTGTCCGGCTCCGGGAAGTCATCCCTTGCGTTTGATACCTTATACGCTGAAGGGCAACGTCGTTATGTGGAGAGTTTGTCCGCTTATGCCAGACAATTTTTGGGAAAGATAGACAAACCCGAAGTAGATTTTATAAAAGGGATTCCACCTGCCATTGCCATCGAGCAAAAGGTCAATACCAGAAATCCACGCTCAACGGTGGGAACTTCCACTGAAATATATGATTACCTCCGGATGCTTTATGCCCGTATTGGGAAAACCTACTCACCGATATCAGGAGACCTGGTTAAGAAACATCAGGTGGAGGATGTGTTGCGTTATATTTTGACCTATCCCTTGGATACCCGCTTTTATGTGCTTTGTCCTGTTATCGTGCCAGAAGGTAGAAGTCTGACCTATCAACTGCAAATGTTGATGAAACAAGGTTTCAACAGGATAGTTGCCAACGGCTTCACATACAGGATTGAAGATCTGATTCCAAAAAACAAGGACATGAATGCCACAACAGAATCAGAAATATTGGATCATTGTCCGGAAGATTTGCTTTTCTTGCTGATTGACCGCTTGGTTGTCCTGAATGACAAAGCGACCCGTAGCCGGATAACTGATTCCGTGGAAACGGCCTTTTACGAGGGACAAAACAGTTGCT
The DNA here is from genome assembly GCA_023230125.1 of Bacteroidales bacterium. Taxonomy (GTDB): domain Bacteria; phylum Bacteroidota; class Bacteroidia; order Bacteroidales; family UBA1402; genus UBA8389. The sequence goes on from JALNXZ010000041.1 coordinate 3,867, forward strand.
ATATCCGGATGTCTACCCCTCAAAAAGAAATCCTCAAGTATTTTTCCAAACAATTTGAAGCTGATGGAATGTTGTTTGACGAACCATCTGATGAATTGTTCAATTTCAATTCACCTGCAGGAGCCTGTCCGTCTTGCGAAGGTTTTGGCAAAGTCATCGGTATAGATGAAGATCTCGTCGTGCCCAATAAGTCGCTCTCCATTTATGATGATGCTGTCTATTGTTGGCGTGGTGAAAAGATGGGAGAATGGAAAGAGGAGTTGATCCGGAATGCCGATGAATTTCAGTTTCCGATTTTCAGGCCATGGTATCAGTTGAGTGATGCTGAAAGAAAATTGGTTTGGACCGGCAATAAATATTTTCATGGTTTGGATCGCTTTTTCAAGATGCTTGAGGAAAATCAGTACAAAATACAGTACCGCGTGATGTTGGCACGTTACAGGGGTAAAACTGTTTGCCCTGAATGTGGAGGTACCCGTCTGAAAAAACAAGCTTCTTATGTCAGAATTGGTAGAAAGTCCATTTCTGAGTTGGTGGACTTGCCTGTCCATGAATTGGGCGATTTCTTTGAACACCTCGAATTGGATGAAACAGATCAAGCCGTTTCAAAACGTCTGTTGCTAGAGATCAAAAACCGTATCCGCTTTTTACAAGATGTCGGACTTGGATATCTCACACTCAACCGTTTGTCATCATCACTTTCCGGCGGAGAAAGCCAGCGCATCAATTTGGCGACATCACTTGGAAGCAGTTTGGTAGGTTCTTTATATATTTTGGATGAGCCTAGTATTGGGTTACATTCGAGAGATACGCAAATGCTTATCAAATTATTGAAAGAACTGAAGGCTTTGGGGAATACGGTGGTTGTGGTGGAACATGACGAAGAAATCATGCGAGCAGCTGATTACATCATAGATATGGGCCCTGATGCCGGACGTTTGGGTGGAGAAGTGGTCTATCAGGGAGCCGTGAACGAGTTGGTCAACATGGTTGGTACAGAAAGCCTGCTGAGTCGCAGTCATACCTTGAAATATCTGACTGGGACAGAAAAAATACTGATACCTGCGCATCGCCGTTCCTGGAACAATTATATTGAAGTGCTTTTTGCCAACCATAATAACCTGAAAGGACTTGACGTAAAATTCCCATTGAATGTCATGACAGTAGTGACTGGTGTAAGCGGCTCCGGAAAATCGTCTCTGGTGCGGGACATCTTTTATTCAGCTTTGAAAAGATATTACGGCGGTACCGCCGAACGAGCTGGCTCTTTTGGTGATTTGAAGGGTGATATGCACTTGGCTACTGATATTGAGTTTGTTAACCAGAATCCCATTGGAAGATCTTCTCGTTCCAATCCCGTGACCTATTTGAAGGCCTATGATGATATCCGGAAACTTTTTTCCGAACAGGCATTGGCAAAGCAAATGGGCTATACTTCCTCGCATTTTTCCTTTAATGTGGCAGGAGGTCGCTGTGAAGAATGTCAAGGTGAAGGTTCCATCACGGTGGAAATGCAATTTATGGCAGATCTGGTATTACCTTGTGAGGCTTGCCATGGAAAACGTTTCAAACAGGATATTCTGGATGTGCGCTATCACGATAAAAACATAGCAGATGTTTTGGATATGACTGTCAATCAAGCAATAGAATTCTTTGGTGAAAAATCAGGTTCCCCGGAAAAGAAAATTGTCAGGAAAATACTCCCCCTGCAAGATGTTGGTCTGGGATATATCAAGCTTGGGCAATCATCCTCGACGCTTTCCGGTGGTGAAAGTCAACGTGTCAAACTTGCTTTTTTCCTGAGTGCTGAACACCCTGATCCTTTTATCTATGTATTTGATGAACCGACTACAGGTTTACATTTTCACGATATCAATGTGCTGTTGGGTGCTTTTAATAAATTGATAGCAAAAGGTCATACGGTAATCATCATCGAGCACAATATGGAAATCATCAAGAATGCCGACCATATCATTGATCTTGGTCCTGAAGGAGGAGACAAGGGTGGAAATATTGTTTTTGAGGGAACGCCGGAAAATATGGTAAAATGTGAGGAAAGCTATACCGGACGATTTCTCAAAAATAAGTTGCAACTCCAAAATAAATAGTTCACCTTGTATGATTGTAATCTCAATAAAGCGTGAATTCTGTAATGACACCATCCAGATGCGGATATTCTTGCATTAACTCTTCTTTTGTAGCCAGCTGAAAATCTGCAAAATCAAAACCTGGAGCCACAGTACAACTTACAAGAGCGTACCCTTTTGTGCCTTTTATTTGAGCAGCGAACCATGTGTTGGCAGGAATGACGGCTTGAGGCACTTCTCCCATTTCCAGGTTGTTCCCTAAAAGAAAGACGGATATTTTCCCGTCAATGATTGCATAGATTTCTATGGACGCTCCTTGATGGAAAAACCATAGTTCATCTGATGGAATACGGTGAAAATGGGATTTCTCATCATCTTCAAGTAAGAAAAAGATGGCGGTGCTGGCATTCTTGTTGCTTTGACCGTTGACGGATAGAATTTGGCCGGACCTGTAAGTTTCTCGGTAGAAGCCACCTTCCGGGTGGGGTAGAAGATGAAGGTTTCGAATGAGGGTTTGAGCGTCCATAATTTATAAATAATCGACAATTTACTTTTTTTATAAATTCAATCCAAATTTAATCTGATAAAGGTAAAAAAATGGCTCGTTTGACAAACTATCTCCGTTAAGTTGTAACTTTGTACATTCAGGATTGTACGGATAGATTCTAGAAAAATCTATTATTTTATTCTATGGTAAAAATAGACAAGACAAATGCCGCCAGATTACTGGATAGGGCTAAAATAGCTTACGAACTGATTCCATACGCTGTTGATGAATCGGATTTGAGTGCCGTTCACGTGGCTGCACAGTTGAACGAACCGATCGAAAAAGTTTTCAAGACTTTGGTGCTGAAAGGGGATAAGACCGGCTATTTTGTGTGTGTCATTCCTGGTGCGGAAGAACTTGACCTAAAGAAAGCAGCAAAAGTATCCGGTAACAAAAAATGTGACTTGATCCCAATGAGAGAATTATTGCCTGTTACTGGTTATATTCGTGGTGCATGTTCACCCGTTGGCATGAAAAAAGTTTTTCCGACTTTTATACACGAAACCTGTCTGAATTTTGACAGATTTTATGTAAGTGCAGGACAACGAGGGTTACAAATACACCTTGCACCAAAAGATTTGATTGATTTGATGGGTATGAGCGTGACATTATTATTGTAACCATTAACAGAAATTTTTATATCTTTGCATCGCATTGGTTCACTGATCCGAACGGAAAGGTGATGAAAAGGGAATTCGGTGAAAATCCGGAACAGTCCCGCTGCTGTAAGCTCCATAAGTTGTTTTCGAAACACTTTTGCCACTGTCTGTTTGTCATGGATGGGAAGGCCTCGGAAACTGGAGTAAGTCAGAAGACCTGCCATGCGTTTCAACGGCTTTCGCGGAAAGAGCTACGGATTCGGTGCTTCTCATTTACCGTTTTTTTAGATTTCTTAGTCTGAAGCTGTTCGATTTAAACCGGAGAGTATGAAGTTGTTCCGTTTCAGAATGTATGGACTTATCTTGCTGCATGCGATTGCATGGAGTAAGACAGTGGAGACTTTTGCCGAAACCAAGAAGATGGTTTACGAACAGAATACAGAATCTTCAGCATCTTTTTCAGACAGTTTACCAGTGTATCACATTGGGGAGGTCATGATTGTAAAAGATATGAGAGATGTGGAAATAAATTCCACTTCGCCGTTTCAGCTACTCAATCGAAATGAGCTCAAGAATGTGAATTCCTTGCAAGTTTCTGATGCTGTTAAGTTCTTTTCGGGGGTGACTGTCAAGGATTTTGGAGGCATGGGCGGCATGAAGACGGTATCGGTAAGGAGTATGGGGGCACATCATACCGCTGTGGCTTATGATGGCATCACCATAACCGATTGTCAGACAGGACAGATTGATATTGGCCGATATTCACTTGATAATGTGGATATCTTGTCATTGAACATCGGAGACGGGAATACCATTTTCCAACCAGCACGGATGTTTGCTTCTTCTGTTTTGCTAACCATTCGTACCAGACGACCGGAGTTTAAGGATGGAAAGTCTTTTCATGGAGACGCAAGTTTTAAGGCCGGCTCTTTTGGCTTGTTGAACCCAAGCCTTTTGTTAGAAACCAAATTGAATCCACTGTTTAACCTGAGTCTTTCAGCTGAGGTGATGTGTGCGGATGGAGATTATCCGTACAAACTCTATTATGCCGATGCCTCTAATGCCTATACCACAGAAATTCGCAGCAACAATGCGATGAAAACTTACAGGCTTGAATCTACCTTGTTTGGCCAATTTAAAAAAGGTCAAAAACTGGAGGTTAAGGCCTATTATTATCAGTCAGACAGAGGCTTGCCAGGTGCTGTGATTTTGTATAACCCCTATTCTTCGCAACAGTTGTGGGATAGGAATTTCTTTACACAGGTGCATTATGAACAAAATTTTTCCTCAAAAATCGTTTTTCAGGCGAATGGAAAATATAACCGGAGTTATCAGCGATATCTGAATCCGGATTATTTGGGCTCAACAGGAGAGGAGGACAATTCCTATCATCAGGATGAGTCATATCTTTCATCTTCTTTTTTGTATAATGCTACAGGGAAACTTTCATTTGCTTTTTCCACGGATGGGGTATTTAATCAAATGCGATCTAATTTATATGGCTTTGCTGAACCCTCCAGATATACCGTTTTGGCAGACTTTTCTGCCAAATATCTGAACGACTGGATGGTGATGACAACCGGGATTTTGGGAACGTCCATTCATGAAGAAAGGGCATCGGCGGAGGTTGCCGAGAATCATCAAAGGCTCTCTCCTGCGTTTAGCCTTTCTGTTCAGCCCTTTTCTGAAGAAAATCTGCATCTTCGCATGTTTTGTAAGGAATCTTTCCGGATGCCCAGTTTCAATGATTTGTATTATACTGCAGTCGGTAACAGTCAACTTAAGCCCGAAAACAGCAAGCAAATGAATTTGGGAATGACTTACAACGTTTCCCTTGGAAAACGTTTGCCTGAACTGATGATGACTATTGATGGGTATCACAACATGATTACGGATAAGATCATGGCCATACCGACCAAGAACATTTTCATCTGGAGCATGGTCAATTTGGGAAAGGTGGATATCAAGGGACTTGATTTGGCGATTTCGGTTAAACAATCGCTTGGAAAAGATTTTTCGTTTGCTGCAGGTCTCAATCATTCCTATCAGAGGGCATTGGATGTAACGGATATAACGGATGCAGAGTATAAAAATCAGATAGCATATTCGCCGAGAATTTATGGTTCAGGACGTTTGTCTTTGGAAACACCTTGGCTAAATATTGCCTATGCGATATTGTATTCCGGGCATCGTTATGTGACCGGACAAAATTTGGCAGAGAACGATCTAGCCGGTTATACCGATCATTCGATTTCGGTGGAACGAACGTTTGAGGTTTGTGGACAGACCTTGAATCTGAGGTCGGAGGTATTGAATTTACTGGATAAGAATTACGAGATTGTGCGGAATTTCCCCATGCCGGGGCGGTCATATAGGTTTGGAATTAAATTTGAGTTCTAATGAAAAATAAAAATCCATATTGCTTTCTAAAAGGTTTGTGCCTGTTTTTGGTACTATTCGTTTTGGTTTCCTGCGATGACCTGGAGTCGGTTGTTCTTGATGGGTCTACATCTATTGAAAAGGGGAATGGAGGATTGTATATTCTTTGTGATGGTAATTATGCACTCAATAACAGCACTTTGGCTTTGTATAACTTTAAAAACGGCACACTAAATACAGATTATTTCCAAACTAACAACGGTCGGAAATTAGGTGATACAGGAAACGACCTGCAACGTTATGGCTCCAAACTTTATGCTGTCGTGAATGGCTCCAGTCAGATTGAAGTGATAGATGCCGAAACTGGAGAAAGTGTCCGGCAAATTCCCTTGTTTGACGGAGCGAAAGGTCGTCAGCCTCGTTTCGTCACTTTCTGGGAAGGAAAGACCTATGTCTGTTCCTTTGATGGAACTGTGGCCAGAATTGATACGACCACATTGAATGTGGAAGCCTATGTTCATGTAGGCCGGAATCCGGACGGAATTACTGTAAGTCATGGGAAACTGTATGTCTCCAATT
>JALNXZ010000042.1 GCA_023230125.1 Bacteroidales bacterium
TACGGTCATGAACTTATCAAGATCCCTGGTCTTGATGGTAGTGGGAAAATGGGAAAATCAGAAGGTAACTGTGTTTACCTTTGCGACGAGCCCAAGGTCATCGAAAAAAAGATGATGAAAGCCTTGACTGACAGCGGACCTACAGAAAGGAACTCTGTCAAACCCGAATACATTGAAAATCTGTTCACTATCCTTAAAGTGGTTTCCACACCGGATACCTATGATTATTTCAATGAAAAATGGAATAAATGCGAAATCCGTTATGGAGATTTGAAGAAGCAACTCGCAGCTGACGTCATCAAGGTTACTGCCCCAATACGCGAACGTTACAATGAAATCAGTAATGATGAAGCATACTTGCACAAAGTTGTCACAGAAGGTGCAGAAAAAGCGCGTGCAAGTGCCTTAAAGACAATCGTTCCCGTAAGAGAAATCATGGGATTCAAGCCCTTTTAACAGAACCATTTCATTTGTTTTTCGCTTCATATAATTCCCAAAGCAGTTCATATTTTGCCTCAAGAACTTTATAATCAACAGGAAATTTCATATCTTGTAAGAGTCTGGGTATATCTATGCCCGAATCAAGGAAATCACAGATATTCACTTTAAAATAATTGGCCAGTTGTTCCAGGCGAGTCACAGTAAAATCGACCTTGCCATTTTCCAACTTGGAATATGTTGTCGATGAAAAGCCCAAGTCATCGGCCACATTTTGTTGTGATACACCTTCTCTCTGACGTACCCTCTGCAATTTTGCACCGACTTTTTTATTTAAATCAGTATTTACAAACTTAAATGCCATTTCGTTGTAAGGTTTCTTTTATCTGACGAAACAAGCATGTACTACTAACGCAAATACGTTTTGAGCTTTTAGTATGCGTCGCTCCATCCGACCTATTAAAAAAATTAATATCGGATGAAAATACCTTACAAAAAAGGATGGAGCAATGCGATTTGATTCATATTATTTACTTGAAGGAATGTGTTTTTCTTTGAAGTATAATATAAATCTATTTTTGAAATAATATTGGCTTTAAGTTTAAATATCCGTCATTAAAAACCAAGTATTCTTTTTACTGAAAAGAGGAAATGTGTATGCTTGCCTTGGACTTCACTATAGATCCCCTCTGAATCTATAGAATCAATATGTACATTACCTGAAGCATGAAGAATCCGGTTCTGATCCAATAAGATACCAACATGAACAACTCTTCCTTCTGCATTTGAAAAAAAAGCCAAATCCCCTGGCTCTGCCTCAAAAAGGCTTGAGACAGTTTTTCCTTGAACGGCCTGATCACGGGCATCTCGAGGCAATTTAATGCCTACGATTGAATATACCAGTTGAGTAAAACCAGAACAATCAATTCCAAGAATACTCTTTCCTCCCCATAGATAGGGCGCATTCATAAAAAGTTTGGCTGTTCTAACAATTTCCTGAGCAGATGTTTTTCCGGTATAACCAAGGAAATCAGGATTGATAGACCAATATTCCTTTTCTGGTTTGTCTTCTCCAGATAATCTGGTTTTCCATATTGGGAAGAACTTTGACTTTTCGTCCAAAAAATATAGTCGACTTCCGGCGGGTAGAAATAGTCGCGGTTCGCTCTCCCCTTGTTTTAAACAAGCTGACAATAATGCATTCGTAAAGAATGGGGCTTTCTTTTTTAAGGTCTCAAAAAAAGGAAAAGGCAGTATTTGCAGCATTTTTGTAGTACACCAGCCTTGATAGTCATCGGAAAGGTTTCGGATTTTACTCCAAGATCCATGCTCTTCCAAAACCTCAAAGAGTTCTCCGAAAAGGAGCTGGCTGGTCATTTCAGATTGTTCAGATGAATCTGAACGAAGGGGTAAAAGAGGCTGTGTGCAAATTCCGGGTGACATCATATCGTGACTGTTTAAGTCATATCTTAAAAACGTTTCAGCAAATCCTCTGCCACTATCTGAAGCATGATATTCTTCCCATCGGGTGTATATTTCGGTTCAGCGCAATCAAAAAGCTTCTGGATCAAATCATTCATCTCAGGTTCACTGAGGACTCTTCCATTAGGTATTGAAGCCGAATTTGCCAAACGTAAGGCCAAGCGGTCACGTCTGTCACCTTGGAAGTCAACCTCTGGATGGTTCATGGATTCCATCATGTCAAGAATCAGGATACAAGGATCGATATCGTCCAGATCATAGGGAACAGCAGCTACAAAGAAATCATCTCCTATACAATTAACCTTAAAGCCCAAAGCCTGTATATCATCAAGAATCTCTAGCAATTCATTCCTTTGAAGATTATCCAGTTGAAGTTCCTCCGGAAAAAGTAAAGTTTGTGATGGAGGTATCCCGTTTATGAGTATCGACTGATATTTTTCAAACAAAACTCTGACATGAGCCCTATGCTGATCGACAATAGCTAGAGATTGTGATCCATAGAGAACAATATAAGATCCAAAAAGTTGGAATTTTGTCAGATTAGCATCGGTTTTATTGGTCTCATCTGCAAATAGTCCTGCAGTATCCTGCACCTCATTCAAAGAATCATCATTTGGTAAGATATCCAATCTTTTAGAAAAAACAGAGGCTAAATCTTCCAATTTATTTTGTTCTTCAAGTAGAATGTCTTCTTCTCTTTGATATGGTTTCCCCAGCTCTACACCTTTTTCAAAACCGTCAAAAAGAGCATCCCAATTAGGTACTGTTTGTTTGAGTGAAGAATGAAATGGATTATATGTAGGGTCAAAACGGACATGGGGCGCATCGACTGCCCGATTGCCTGTAAAAACACGAATTTCCGGAGCATCATCCCTGTCAAAGTCTAAGGATGGCACGGCATTTGCTTTACCAAGAGCCTCACGCACTGCTGCATGAATGATTGGCCATATGGCCTGTTCATGTTCAAACTTCACTTCAGTCTTGGTTGGATGGATGTTTACATCCAAAGCATCAGGATCGACGTCAAAATACAAAAAATAGGTAGGTAGCTGACCTGTAGGAATTAACGTCTCATAGGCTTTCATCACGGCACTTCTGAACAGTTTATGCCGAATAAAGCGTCCGTTCACAAAAAAATACTGCATGGCATCCCGATGGCAAGAAGCTGCGGGATCTCCGATGAAACCGGAAATTCTGATCAGTTGGGTATTGACGTCAACTGCATACAGCTGCTTACTGAGTTGACCTCCTGAACGCTTGCCAAAGATGGCGATAATCCGCTGTCTGATGGTCGTTGGTTGTAGTCGATACAAGACCTCATCGTTGTGGGTTAAACTCATCTGCAGATCCGGATAAACCAATGCAATCTGTATGAATTCATCCCTGATATAACGCAATTCCTTAGAATTTTCGCTCAGGAACTTTCTTCTCGCAGGAATGTTATAAAAAAGATTTCTCACTGTAAAGCGGCAGCCTTGTGCGGCAAGAGAAGGTTCTTCATTGGTGATTTTAGATCCTTCTATCTCCACCTTCCATGCCAGTTCGTCTTCTGGTCTTCGTGTCACCAAATCAACTTGGGCAACGGAGGCAATGGAGGCAAGTGCTTCTCCCCTGAATCCCATGGTATGGAGTTGAAAAAGATCGGATGCTTGGCGCAATTTGGATGTGGCATGTCGCTCAAATGCCATATGAGCATCAGATGGTGACATTCCTTTTCCGTTATCCAAAACCATGATCAGATTGCGTCCTGCGTCTTTCAAATCAACATCAATCTGAGTAGCACCTGCATCAATAGCGTTTTCAATCAGTTCTTTCACAACAGAGGCAGGTCTTTGTATCACCTCCCCGGCGGCTATCTGACAGGCGACAGAATCTGGTAGAACACGTATTAAATTTTCCATTCAACAATAAATAACAATACACAAAGATAATATATTACCGAGATAATATTTACCAATTATTTATTAGAATCTTTTTTAATAGGCGAAATGGCTTCAGCCTTTGCTTTTAGGCGACCCTTTTGAGTTTCAAATGCGGTAGTTTTTACAATCTTTCTGAAAACATCCTCTGATCCGACAGGGCGAATACTTTGGTACCAGCCGAAGTTTTTCAGATATCTATCTTCAGGTGGTAACTTCTCCATGGGGTAAAATTTTCCTTTAGGTTGTGGCCAGACAATGATTTTCTTCATTTTCTTATCCTCCATAAAGAGGTTCAGAGAACTTCCTTCCAGACGATTCAGGCCAATAATCATATTACTTTCGTCATGAGGTAAGTAGATGGTTTCAGCGTTTCCTTTTATTTCAACACGAACCACCTGACCAGAATCAAAATAAGCGATCAGATCCTTTCCTGATGATTGATTGAAAAGAGAATCCCCTTCCTTAGAAATAACCATGGCAGCCTTTTGGATATGTAGATAGTCCGGTTCCTCATTTTTTGTGTACAGTTGCATGAATTCTCCGGTGAGTTGTTGCTGTTCCGACCATAAGATTGGCTTATAGTAAAAGCTCAGCACAGAATCCCGGGTTGAATAATATAAAGAATCACATACACCCTGCACATCGGAACGAAAAAACCTTACTCCATGAAAAGCTATTACTTCATTATAAATTGAATCTTGTCTGGCCATGAGCGTATCTGCATGCAAAAACAAGGTATCTTCTGTAGAATGCTCTATCATCAAGGCACTATCGGACATCAATGCATAATTGGTCTTTTCCTCGCTATAACCGTAATTCCCTTTTAACGTCACCTGTTGTGTCGAATCGATCAAGACAGCATTGCCGAAAGCCTCACCTATACCATTTTTATTGTCATAGTTGATGGAATCTCCGGTGAGACGTCTGTGATTGTTGAGAATGTATGAAGGTTTCAACAACAAACTTTTGTCGGTTTTGGTGTTATACCATCCATTCTCTGAATACACATAACCACTGTCAGCCACAATTTCTGTCGGGCAAAAGATGCTTGCTTTGCCTGTGGATGTATTGTATTTAAGTTCCTGATTGGTCATGATGAATTCTGGATGAACCAACTTAACATCATGCTTAAACTCTGCCATTTTAGTTTCAGGACTATACTGACCATATTCTGAAGACAACTCATTGGTCACATCACCATCTTCATTGACCAGTAAACCTCCATCAAAAAAGTACCCGATATTTGAGATACGATCATAATTCAAACTATCAGTAAAAAGGGTTACCTCCCTATTCTCCAGACGTACCTTCTCACGAACCATGACCAACTTGGTGTTTCCATCGTAATAAAGCCATGCACCATACAGAAAAATGGAATCACCTTGTTCCATATGGACATTCCCGTAGGCATATAATGAATTGCTTTTCATATAGTAATGGGCAGAATCACAAAAAAGATAGGCTCCGTCGTGCCTGAAACGTACATCACCGGTCAAAATCTGATAATCAGGATTCACTGATGCGTCAAATGACAGAATTTCAGAATGTTCTAGATTGATTTTTTCTTTGCTGGTAGTTTCCTTATTGTTTTTGACCGATGGAATGGAAGGCGGGGTAATCAGTGGAGCTTCTTGCTTTTCCACTTTTATCCTTGTCATCTTTGGCTTTGTAGCGACCTGTTCTGTTTGTTTAGCCACCTTCTTTGACTTTTTCATAATGGGAAAGCCGAAATTGCCGGATTGTGCACATACCAAAATAGGGAAAATGCATAAAAAACAAATCACTTGTGTTTTATACCTGTAATCCTTTGATAGTGTAAATTTTACCATTTCTACTACTTAATCCAACCCGGATATCTAAACTCGCAATTTCGCCAACGATCATCTATCCGTACATAGGTTCTCTTTAGCTTCTCTAAAATCCAGTCTTTAAGAACTTTCTGGCGTTTATTTTCCATAACAATTTGCTGGATTTGTTGGAAATCTTCTGAGATACTGGCTCTGTGAGCTTTGCTCTTGGACTTCACACGAATGATGGCACTAACTTCTTTTTCCTTGGTTGTGATCATGGTAAATGGCTTTGAAACTTCTCCGACATTCATTTTATAAGCCATTTTACCGACCTCTTGTGGCAATTCTTCCATGGTGAAACGCGATGTTCCTGTGTTGGCATTGACCATCAATCCTCCATTGTTCCTGGTTTCCTTGTCGAAAGAGTAATATTGTGCTGCATCTTCAAATTTAATCTTTTGGTTGCGGATAATATCAGCAATACTATCCAGTCTCAATAATGACTGATTTCGTTCTGAAGCAGAGATCTTTGGTTTGAGCAAAATATGGCGACAGTTGATTCTGTCACCTCTCTTTTCAATCAACTGAATGATATGAAAGCCATACTCAGATTCCACAACTTTTGATACTTTTTTTGGGTCAGCCAGAGAAAATGCAACATTGGCAAATTCAGGAACCCAAAATTCTCCTTTTCCCATAAAACCGAGTTCTCCACCTATTTTTGCAGAGTTTCTGTCCTCTGAATACATCACGGCCAACGTCGAAAAGTTATCCCCATTATTGACACGTTCCGTAAATTCACGCAAACGTTCCTTGATGGCATCAATTTCCGCCTTGTCATACTTAGGTTCTATCGTGATAATCTCGACTTCAATTTCAGCGGGAGTCATCGGAATGCTATCAATGGGTAAAGTATTATAAAACTGGCGGACCTCGGCAGGAGTGACAGTGATATCATCCACCAAATCAGTTTGTACCCTTCTCACAATCATTTGATTGCGCGCAGATTCTCGTTGAGTTTCACGGATTTTGGACAAAGGCATACCAAAGTACTCTTCCATTTTTTCCTTGGAGCCAAGTTGGGTAATAATTCTGTTAATATTACGATCCACATCTGGAATTACATCACTCTCATTTACAACAACACTATCTAAATCTGCCTGATGTAAATACAATTTTTGTACTGCTAATTGTTCAGGAATAACACAATAGGGGTCACCACTAAATTTTACACCTTCATACTGTGCCTGCAGCCGTTGTTTTTCAACATCTGAACGCAAAATTGGCTCATCTCCCACTACCCAGACCACTTCATCTATTATATTATCCTGAGAGATAACAGGCAAAAGGTTAAGCGCCAAAAAGGGAAGCAATGCAAAAAGTTTTTTCATTAGTCTTCGTATTCGCACATCTGAAAATGTGTCAATTTATTTATAATACTTAATTCTTCTTTTCTTTTCCGCTTCATTCAAAAGTTGTTGCTCAAACTGATGGATAAAATCGGTTTTTCTGGTATTTATCATGATGTTCTTTACGTCATCACGAACATATTCGAATGGTGCTGTATTCCCGGAAAGGACATAGTCATCAATATAAAGTAAATAGCAGAAATCTCTCTCAACAACTTCTAATGTAGATCTGTTCCTTAAAAATTCAGACTGACTGCCCAGGGTGTACGGGATGTTGTCCATGATATCATCAAGACTGACCCACTTATCGTTGAAGTATTCGAATAGGCCAGCATTCTGAACACAATATTTTTCAATTTTTTCAAAGGATTCGGACGAAGAATTTTTATACAGTTTTTTCAGCTTTTCCAAATCCGGAGCATTCTTTGGCACTTTGACAAAAATACCTTTAGCCAGATTGTGTTCAGCGACAAAACGATCCGTATGGGATTTATAAAAATCCATCATCTCTGATTCTGATATTTCAGTCTGCATCTTCTCATTTAGAACCTGCTGCTGATACTCATAAATGATCAAAGAACGACGATAATTTTCAACCAAATCTTTCATTTCCTGATTCTGAGGTATGTTGTCAACGGCCTTTTCATAAACCAGCAATTCCTTGATCCGATTCTTCAAAAACTGCCTTACATAGGTCGCGCTATCTTTGGCTGAAAGTCCGACAGGCATACCCTGAAGAACTTCGTCCTTATAAATGATCTCGCTTCCGGCTTTCGCCAAAGGAATACGGTCTCCATCCCCTCCGGAATTTCCGCATGTCTTTAGCAGAGCTGGCATCAACATCAACAACAAAAGGACATGCTTCATATCTATAACCTTCCTTTAAGGATACAAAGGTAAGCAAAAAGATGCATACGAAATCCGGCTTAATTTTTATTAACCGTATTTACAACATCTTTGTAGACGTTCACCTTAAATTTGCCCTTCAACTTCTCAATCCACTTTTGTTCAAGATAATTTTGATAGTCAGAAATGACCAATCCGCGAACATCCGTATAAGATTCCGGGCCATTTTTTAGTTTTTTACCCTGAATAAATATTTTCGGAAAACCTTCTTTTGGTTCCAACTTGCCTTTTTTGAATACGAGAAAATCAACATTGGCATTACTACCCTGAACATATAATCCACGCTCAATTTTCACCAAAGTTGTGGAATCTGTATTGAAGGAGCGTATTAAAACAACAGCTATGGAATCTGCCGGCATTTTTTTGATCATCTTTTTGGCTTTCTTTACCACCTGTTCATCAGTGCAATAAATGATAAATCCTTTGTAGTGAGGCTTGTCCCATGCATAATTGGCCTTGTTGGTTTCAAAATAGGCCTCAAGGCCTGTTGTATCGATGGATGCCTTTTCCCAGACTTCACGGTTGCTGACATCGAAAAGCAGGATTCCATCACTGTATTCCTGCATCAGATGCCCAAATTCAGGATACTTTTTTTCGAGCTGACGATCTTCACAAGACAGCACTTCCTGTTGAACGAAACTGTTAAAAGCATCATTCAAATTTGTAGAATAAATATTTTTCTTATTTTTCAAGAATGCAGCAAATTGTTTCTGAGTGAATGTCACATCATTTAATGTGAACAAGGAGCTATCGGATACTGACAGTTCTGCCAAGGCTATGGTATAGCCTGAAGATTCGATGAACGCCTCAAGCTTTTCTTTGTTGCAATTATAATTATATTCTTTCTTCAATTTTTCAACCAAGCCCATTTTTCCAAGCTGAGAACGTTTATCCCTGGCTATATTCTTGTTGATATTTTCGCGAAGTGCATCCATTTCAGGATAGGGTTTAAATTCGAGTGCCTTTACAATATGCCAGCCATATTTTGATTCGAATGGCTCTGAATATTCACCAATCTTCAATTTGAATACGTTTCTTTCATATTCAATGGGTAATGTGCCACAGAACATGAATCCATATTCTCCATTTTTTGAAGCTGCATTCTTATCATCAGAGTGATTAGTGGCATACAGCCTGAAATCTCCACCATTTTTCAGAGCATTGTAAATCTTGAATATGGAGTCCTTTGCTGCGGCTTTTTCTTCTTCGGTCGCGTTGGGAGCAACAATTTTCAGGATATGCCCGGAACGGTACAGTCCGTTTGCAGGATAACGGTCGTGAACTTTTACAATATGATAACCAAATTGAGTGCGGAATGGCTTGCTGATTTCTCCTACAGGAGTATTAAATGCCGCATTTTCAAATTCGTATACGAAATGACCGCCTGTAGTAGTGCCCAAATATCCGCCGTCTTTCTTATTGCTATCTTCAGAGTTTTCTTTGGCCAATTTTGCAAAGTCTTCTCCTTGAATGGCTTTTTGATACACTTTCATTATTTTTTGCCACGCCATCAGGGTGTCTTCAGGACAGTCATCCGGTCTGATTGAGATGAGGATATGACTGGTTTCCACATAGGTTTTTATACGTTCATAAGATTCTTTAACCAGTGCTTCTTCTACATCTTTATCAGTCAGATAAGGAGCTGCAAGCTGATGACGGTATCCGCTTAGTTCATCGATGAATGCTTTGGTGGTATCAACCCCTTGCGCTTTTGCTTCAGCGACCTTAAGTTTGAAATTAATAAACAAGTCTACGTATTCGTCCAAAGATTTTTGATCGGACATGGTACTCGCACCATTCTTGCCCCAGATATACTCAAATTCTGATTTTGTGACAACATTTCCCCCTATGTCCATAATGACTGGATCTTTGACTTGGGCTGTACAAATTGAAAGGCAAGCTGAATAAAATAAAAACAAAACAGTCTTTTTCATGATTAATAATATTATAGAATTTTCTTATTGACAAGCAAAGATACTGCCCTTTGAGACACACTCTTTAAACGCTGAAAAATCATTAAAATTGTGAAAGGCATCAACTAGTCTCTACGGCTATAATTCGGAGCCTCACTCGTGATGGTCACATCGTGCGGATGACTTTCAGTTATA
>JALNXZ010000043.1 GCA_023230125.1 Bacteroidales bacterium
GTCCAGTCCACGGTCTGCCAGTCGAGCGTGAGCGGCGCGCACAGGGTGGCCGCGATCATTGAGGCCGCGCCGGTGTATTCCTCCACCGACACCGGCTCGGCATAGGGCGCACCGAGCAGCACCAAGGCACTCTCGGCCTGCATCTCGTAGCGGGTCTCTCCGTGGCGCTCATTGATGCGGGCCGAGGTCTGCACCAGGTGGTATTCTTCCGGAGTTCCGGAATTGATGGCCACCCGCACCACCACCGGCGCCAGGTCGCGGCAGCGCTGGTAATCGGCCAGCGTGCCCAGGGCAAGCGTGCAATGGATGGCGTCCTGATCGAGATCCGCCTCGAGGGTGAGGCTGTCCGCCTGCACAGCGTGGCCGTCGATGGTCACCGTCAGGGTGTAGCGGAGCAGGGCCGGGTCCGTGCCGATGGCCCAGGGCTGAGCCAGATCAACGGACAGCCCCACCACGTCGCGCAGGTCCCAGCCCTGCGCCAGACTGCCCACCAGGGCGGCATCGGCCGCGATGGCCCAGGGCTGCACCAGCCCGGCCGCCAGGTCGCCGAGGATGTCCCACCCCTGCGCCAGGTCGGCGGCCAGCGGCGCCGCATCCTGCCAGGGCTGCACCAGCCCGCGCGCCAGCTCGCCCGCAGCACGCCACGGCTGCGCCAGCCCGGCCGCCCGCACCGGGGCGCCCGCCCACGGCTCGACCAGGTCGCGCGATAGGCGCAGGCCCCAGGGCTGGGCGAGCACGCCCTGCCCGGCTGCATCGGTGAGCACCCAGGGCTGCACCAGGGCCGGGGCCAGGTGCTCGGCAAACAGCCCATACCCCTGCTCGAGCGGACCAGACAGGGCAATATTTGCCGCTTCTGCCTCGATGGCCGCGTAACCGTACAGTCGGTCGCCATACACGGAAAACCCGGCCGCATCTGCCGGCAGGCTCTGGTCCGAGGATGGCGAGTTATATTTTCGGTACAGCTTGGCCGGGTGCGCTGCGGAGACGACGTACGGGAGCGAGCCGCTGACCCCGTAGTGGGTCAGGATGAGGTCGCGCGTCCCATCCACTGCCAGCGACACCCAATCCGTATACACCCCCGGTCCAGACACGGTGATGGTCCCCGATCCGCCCACGGTGAGCTGCACCATGGTCGCCGGGTCAATGTCATATTCGTCGCCGGTCGCGGCGCGCAGGCCGGCCCACAGCCTGACCGTATATGATGCGCTATGGTAGAGGAGCGACGCCCTTATCCTGACCCACGATCCCGATGCGAGATTGGCGGCCGGGACGACAAAACGCCAGTTGAAGTAATAGGTGGTCAACACGCCCGTGGCAGAGGTGGCAAAAGAGACCAGCGTCGACGCCATCACACCACCTCGCTGTACCGGCACAGGCGGCAGCCGAGAATGCGCAGGCCGTCCCTGTTGACCACCGGGGCGAGCACGCCGCGGTGGCAGCTGGGGCAGGTGTGGCGGTGCTCCCGCAGCACGGGCGCCAGGGCGGCGGCCCTGTCGGGCTCCACGCCCGTCCGGGCCGCCTGCCTCCGGTCGATCTCCGCCGCCAAACGCGCACGCAGGGTCGGGCCGTCCGCCCACAGGCCAGCAGCCTCGATGGCGGCCAGCACCTGCCCTGCCGCCTGCAGGTCGCGGCCGGCGAATGCGGCCAAACAGGTGCTCAGCATTGCCACTCCTCCACGGTCATTTCCTCCCCTCCATACGGGTAGATCACCTGCGTGTTCTGGTGATAGGGCGGATCGAGACAACCGAAATTCGGGTTGGTGGTGAGCGCGCACCCGGGGCTCGTGTTGACCGCGACGATATAGTTGCCCGTGCAGGCGCCATCCCCCCTGGCTCGCTCATTGAGGAACACCCCGTCCGGGTAGCTGGCACCCGGCCAGCCGGCAATGGGCGCGAGGATATAGACGCCCATGCCCGGCCCTGGGGATCCATCTCCGGCAGCACACCCCGTGCAGAAGCTGTTGCAGTACGCGCCGCCGACGTTGCCGACCTGGTAGCGCTGGGTGACCCGAAACCGGCCGGTGACGGCGACCAGGCGCGGGCCATCGCCCACCAGATAGGACTCGCCAGGAGTGGCCAGCAACGCCCCACCGAAGCCGGCCAGGGCGCGCGCCTCGGCCAGGGTCAGCTGGGTCCCACCGTGCAGGCTGACCCACCGCCCCACGGTGGCGCGCAGCGGGTGCACCAGGGTGCTGCACCCGTCGGTGACCTGTACCCAGCCACTGCCGCAGGCCGTGGCGTCGGCGTAGATCCGCACCTGCGCGGTGGTGGTGACCCTGGTTTTCGCGGTCAATGCCGGATCCAGGTACAACCCTTGCCCGCTCACCCGCCACTCGAGCGGATGCACGGTCCCGACCACGGCCACGACCAGGTAGCTGTTCGGGGCGATCACATCGGCCAGCGACTCCTGGTCCCACTCGAGCGGCGGCACCCCGTCGCAGCAGTTGTTGCTCATGATGCGCTGCTCGATGGTCCACTCGCCGCAGATGCCGCCCGGGGGCGAGAGCGGGACGAGGCGGGTGGCCGGGCCGTAGAGGTCGCGGTAGTGCTGCTCGCCGTTGTTGATGCTGGCGCCGCCGCGCCAGGTGCGCGTCTTGTACGGGCAGTCCGGCAGGGAAACCTCTGGCCAGGTGCAGCATTTTTCCAGGTAGAAATTCTGGTCGCTGGTCTGCCACACCACGCCGCCGGCGTTGGCCGGGGTATTGTCCTCGGCGCATTCCACGTATTCGGTCACGGTGCGCGAGCCGAGCAGGTGCATGCACTCGGTCTCGTTGTTCACGCAGCGGAACTCGCCCGGGCAGGGGACGATTTCTTCGGTCTCGAAATCCATGCTCTCACTGCCCACGATCCCCACCCCGAACCGGTAGTCCACCGTGCGCCGCATCGCCGGCCGCCCGCTGCACGAGCACAGGAAGCGGTGGCTGACGATCTCGTAGCAGGTCACCTGGTCGTTGCTGGGAATGGCCTCCCAGGTGTCGCGCGGGCACAGGGACCAGTCCGGCTCAGCGGGCTGCTCGGGAGAGAGCCGCTCGTCCGCGACCATGCCGCGCATGAAGGCGAGCGCCCGCAGGTCGCGGTCGTCAGCGAAGGCGGCCGCAGGAATGCGGATGGGCACCAGGTCGTACACGGTCGTCCAGCTGGCGCGCAGGGTGGCGTCCTTGTCCGCCTCGGCAAAGCAGAGGGTGTTGCCCTGCCGATCCACGGGTGCGGGCTCGCACTGCAGGTCTCCCACCACCGGCCATTCGAGCGTGAGGGTGTCGGCCGTGGTGGCGATCAGCGAGGCGGTCCCGGAGGTGGGCACGGCCGGGCCGGTCTGCTCGCAGCCGATCAGGCGCATGGTGTAGTCCAGCTCCGGGTGCGAGCGGATGATTTTCAGATGCATGTCCAGCGAGCCGTCCCAGCCGTCCTCGCAGTAACTCAGGTCGATCACCTCGGCCGTTGCCGCGCGGAACTGCTCCTCGTCAAGGGCGGGCTCATTCAGGCTGACCAGGTCCTCGCCCTCGCCGCCATCCTCGCACACCTGGAGGCCGAAGGCGCGATCCAGGAGCGTGGCCGCCTGGCCGACGGTGGCGCGATCCGGTGCAGGCAGCACTTGCTCGATGCGGATCCAGTAGGGGTCCGTGAGGGTGGCGCCGGCTGGGGGCTGGTAGGTGATGGTGAGGGTTGCCTGCGGCATGAGCTATTGAGCTTGTAGCTGTTGAGCTTTTGAGCTTGATTCTTCCGGCGCGCAGCGCCGCTGGCTGGAGGCTAAACAGCTCAACAGCCTCCAGCTAAACGGCTTCATATCTGAGCGCCAGCACGTTCCCCGTACACGCCGAGTAATACACCACCGGCACCAACCCCTCGTCCGGGTTGATCTGGCCGCCGGCCTTCCGATCCGCCACCAGCGACCCGTCCGGGCAGGCCTCGAGCAGCTGCTCCAGGCACCCGGGCAGGTCCAGGGCGAGCTGGGCGTTGGCCGGCTCGCCGTCCGCGTCGGTCCAGCGGGCAATGACCGCGGCCTCGGGCAGATCCTCGTACTTGAGCACCTGGCCGGACTGCATCTTGGGCACGGTGTAGGTGATGGCGTAGCGGTCGCCGATGGCCTGGCCGGCGATGCGGAGCACGCCGAACACCTCGGCGGCCAGTTCCAGCCGGGCCGGGTGCACGGTGATGGCCGGGGCGGGCACTTCCTCGCCGAAGCGGTTGAAGCAGGGCGTCTGCCAGGTGTAGGTCAGCCCGGCAAAGCTGGCGGGCAAATCCACGCTAGCGCTCATCGGGACCACCAGGTCGAACTCGCCCTCCACCTGCACCCGGGCCGGCTCGGCAGCCTCGCAGCCCACGGCCTCGAGCGTGTAGTCGAGGTCCTCGGGCACCGGCCAGGCATGCACCACCAGGTCCGCGCCGACCACGGTCTCGCGGATCCACGCGGCGCAGCGGGCCGGCTTGTACCGCCGCGCGCTCTGGCCGGACAGCACCAGGGCGAGCATGCGGTCGAGGTCGGCTTGCAGAAGACCGGAGCGTTTGTCCACGGGCTCCTGGGCGAGCGTGAGGCGGATATCCGCACCGCTGGTGGTCGCTGTTGGGGTGTAGGTAATGGTCAGGGCCGTGGACATAGCTGTTGAGCTGGTAGCTGTTTAGCTGTTTAGCTTGAATTCAGCGGGCCGGAGGCCCGGTAACTGGAGGCTCAAAAGCTTGAAAGCTTCTCGCTCAAAAGCTTCAGTAAATCTCGTCACTCGCCACCTCCTGCGAACAATAATCCACCACCGTGATCCGCGTCCGCGGCCCCTCGCTCACCGGCCCGTCCTCATCCTCGGGCCAGTCGATGGAGCCGCCTGCAGATCCCCAGCCGCAGTCCGCGTCCGGGTCCTGCTCGAACTCCTCGATGCCCGGGGGCATGTCGATCTCGAGCCAGTTGAGGCCGCCCGAGTACACGCCATAGACCGCGGCCGTGTAAAAATTGGCGAGCGCGCCCTCGCGGCGCGGGCAGGTGAGCGCGTAGGTGTGCCGCTCGGTGGTGTATTCCACCCGGGCCGTGCCGTACACCGGCCGGCCGCTGGTCACCTCCTGGCCGGATGCGGAAAGGGCCGGCGGGGCGACGATGGCGCCGTCCGCGTCATAGCAGTCGGCCAGCCACTCCACGCTCTCGATACTCCGCACCGGGTGCTTGACCTGCTCGGTCGCGGTCAGCTGGAAAAACACGTCCTCGGTCTCGCTGATCTCTTCGACCAACCGCTCGGACA
Organism: Bacteroidales bacterium; assembly: GCA_023230125.1. Classification (GTDB taxonomy): domain Bacteria; phylum Bacteroidota; class Bacteroidia; order Bacteroidales; family UBA1402; genus UBA8389. Next base: position 5,222 of record JALNXZ010000043.1, read on the forward strand.
AGGTGCCGTGCGAGGTGGCGAACCGGTAGACCAGCCAGGGCACCAGCGGCCACACCCGCACCAGGCAGCGGACACTGTCCCCACTCAACCCGCAGTCCAGGCGCAGCTCGTCCCGCCGGTCCTCGTCGTAGAGGATGGCACTGAGGCGGCGGACCATGGCGGCCGAGGTGACTACGCCAAGGGAGGTTGCCCAGTCATCCTGTTCTATTTGGAGCAGGTCGAGCGGCTCCCTGGCCGTGGTCCTGGTTGCGTAGGTCAGTGTGAGTGCGTGACTGGGCATGAGCTGTTGAGCTGGTAGCTGTTTAGCGGTTTAGCTGTACTTTAGCGGCGCTGCGCTCCGGAAGCTGTGGCTCAAAAGCTCAACAGCTTCCAGCTAAAAAGCTGTCAGGCCGTCTCGCCTTCAAACACCGCCGTGATCCCGTTGCCGGCCTGCGATCCTGCCCCAGCCGGCACCACCCGCGTCTCCCAGATGGGGATGGCGTTGGGGTGAGTCTGCCAGACGATGGTCTCGTTCAGTGCCCAGGTGCCGCCCCATCCTGCGGATTCGATGGTAAAATAGGGCTTGCTCACCGCCGGGTTGGACGGGGCGAAATCGGCGGCCGTGGTGCCGCTGCCGACACTGCCGAGGGTGTCGCCGACCACGGTGTAGCTGGTGGCGTCCGTGAACGTCAACGTCCAGGTCTGCTCCACCGTACCGATGTTGTCCGTGATCACCGGGTAGGTGGTCTCATCATAGGTGCCGGCCGCGCTGGTCTCGGCCCAGTTGTCCACCGTGCAGGCGAGGTCTGTTGCCGGGTAGTAGATCGAACTGACCCACGCGGATCCGCCGGTGTAGCCATTGGCGAGCGTCTCGGTGGTGGTGATGGTCACGTCCACGCCGCTCACCGAGGGCGCGCCGGAAATGGTCAGCTCCTCCTCATTGCCCAGGGTGGCGCCGGGGGTGAGCTTGTCGGTCAGGCGGATCTTGTCGCCGTTGACGAACATGCCGGTCAGGCTGGCATCCTCCACCGTCACCACCAGCGTGCTGCCGCCGGCGGTGACCGTGGTCTTGAGCGTGCCCGCGCCGTACTTGCGCTCCGATCCGGTCAGGTCGCCTTGGGTGTCGCGCTGGCTCCCGACCCGGAAATAACACCAGTCCCCGCCGATGGTCGGCCGGTGGAAATGGATACTCGGGGCAAACAGAGTCTCGTCCGCATCGTTGGCCGCGCGGAAAAAGAGCTTGCGGTGCTTGGTGGATCCGGCCAGCCGCTCGGCCTTGAACACGTGCGGGAACACGTTCTGCAGGGCACTCGGCGTGATGGCGTTGGCCGTGATCCGGCCGCCGTTGCCGGTGGCGTCGCTGATGGTGGCCGGGTAGTAGGCTTTTAATTCGGATTCGAGGATGGTCATGCGGGGCTCCTTTGGAGCAGCTGTTGAGCTGGTAGCTGTTTAGCTGTTTAGCTGTACTTTAGCGGCGCTGCGCGCCGGAAGCTGGAGGCTCAAAAGCTCAAGAGCTTCAAGCTCAAAAGCTCAAACTTCGATCAAGGACACCGACCCGGAATACCAGTCGGCCGCGGTCGGATTCGCATACTCAATAGACGGCACAAGCTCCGAGGTATCGGCAATAACCACGCTGAACGTCCCCCGGTGATGCACCAGCGTCACCGCCTGCCCGGCCGCCTGCAGCGCCTGCAGGGCCTCCACTTGGGCAAGGGTCCAATGGTGCTCTCCGGACAGGGTCAGGGTGCGGCCGCCGGACGATCCGTCCGCCTGCACCACGCTCGCCCCGCCGATCAGCCGCCGCTGGGAGATCCCGGCCGGCAACTGGCCGATGTCCAGCACCAGGTGGTCGGAGAGGGTGATACCGCCAAGGGAAACCGTCATCGGCTCGACCTCTGCGCCCGCCGGCGGAACTCACGCTCCAGCAGGATGGCGTTGTCGCGGGTACTGGTCACCGGCACGGACGCGCCCCCGCCGAAACTCAGATTGATGGTCATGCTGTCGCCGGACGCGCCGACCATGCCGCCGGCGGCAAAGCGGGGAACCTCGGGCAGGCGCAGGGAGTTCAGGGCATTGAACAACCCCGTGCCGTAGCGGGCCACCGCCTCCTTGCGGACGATGAACTCGCCCGCCTCGAGCAATGCCGAAATCCGATCCCCGCCGCCGTAGCCGGGCAACCGACCGCCGCGGGCGAACCGCTGGACGATCCCGCCCATGGCCTTCTTCACCTTTTCCTCGATGTAAACGGTCACGTGACGGTCCTTTGAAAGCTCCTGCAACTGCCGTTCAAGGTCGCTTATATCCTCGCTGCCGCTGGCCAGAAAACGGTCCCAAACCTTGTCCCAGGTGGTGGTGACGCTCTTGCCGCTCTGCTCCGCGCCGGACTCCATCGCGGCCCACACCTTGCCCCAGTCGCCATCGGCAGGCGGCTCGATATTGAGCAGGTCTTGCACCTTGCCCTTGGCCGCCTCCGCGGCCGTGCCGAGGGCTTCGACCTTGGTCTTGGCAGCGTCCAGGGCCGGGTCGAGCTGGCCGCCGGCCTGCTCGTTCAGCGCGGCCTGCGCGCCCTGCAGGGCCTCGGTCTGCTGGCGGATGATGTCCGCCTTGACCTCGCCGGCCTCGCGCACCCCGTCCATGGCCGTGCGCAGGGCCGTGCCCTGGTTGATCACCACCTGGTCGCCGCGTTTGACCTCTTCGTTCAGGTCCTTGTAGGCCGCCGTGGCCTTGTCCGCGTATTCGGCGGCGGTCTTGTAGGTCTCTCGCCCTGCCTCGACATTGCCCGCGGCAAACAGCTGCTTCGCCGCTTCGGCCGCCTCGCGCGCCTTCTGGGTGAACTCCTCCGCCTCAGCCTTGCGATCTCTCCACGCAGCCAGGTCGGACATGCCGGACCGGGCCATGTCGCGCAGCTCTTCCTCGGTCGACCGTTGATGATCGGCCAGGGAATCCTGCAGCCCCTTGATCTCGTCGGCGTAGTCCTTGTACTGCGCTTTCATCGCCGCCAGTGCCTCGCCGGTCGCCCGCTTCTGGTCGGCAGCGGATTTCGTGGTCGCTTCGGCAATGTCCTCCTGCGCCTGCTGCTGCGTGCCGGCCGTCTGTTTGGCCTCACGCCCCACCTCGGCGAACATCTCGGTGTAGATGCGCTTGGCCTGCTCGATCTCGCGCTCGACGGCCGCGGTATCGCCTCCCGTCAGCGTAGCCCAGGCCTTCTTGGCGTTCAACCAGGCGGTGGTCAGGCCGGCGGCCATGGCAATGCCGGTCTTTTTCACCACCTCGAAGTTGTTCAGCCAGGTGCCGACCTCCCAGCCCGCGGTCAGCGCGATGACCAGCGGCCCCAGGGCGGCCCGTACACCCACGGCCGCCACGTTGGCCGCCAGCACCGTTGTCGTCGCCGCTACCCTGGCGCCGATGCCGAAGTTGACCAGGGCGAGCCGCGCGATCGCCGCCGCCCGCGCCACCGTGCCGAACACCAGCGCACCTGCGCCCAGGGCCACCAGCGCGGCCGAGGTTTTCGGCATGGCCTCGGTCACGGCCACGATAGGCCGCAGCAGCTGCGAAAGCATGAACCCGGCCGCCTTGATCGCCGGCAGAAAACCCTCGCCAACGTTCTCGGCAATCGCAACCACCGCGTTTTTCAGCAGGGTCAAGCCGTTTGCCGTGGTGGCGGCCCGGGCGTCGAACTCCTTCTGCATGGCGCCCGCGTATTGCGTCTGGTCCGCGACCATGCCCAGGGATTGGCGGTACTCGTCCAGCCCGGTGAGCAGGATGGCCAAATCGTCCTGGTACTCCCGGCCGAACAACTCGCCCAGGGCGTTGGCCCGCTCGCGTCCCTCCAGTTGGCTGAGCGCGCCCAACAGGTCGTTGATCGCCTTCTGCGGGTTCTTCTCCACCGCCGTGGCCATCTCCTCCGCCGACCACCCAAGCTCCTGCAGCTTGGACTTGAAGGCGTCGGTCTGGATCTCGGCGGCCTGCATCCGGGTGAGCAGGGCATTGATCGCCGTGGACGCGATCTCCGGGGGCTTGCCCAGGGAGAGGAAGGTTGCCGCCAGGGCCGCGGCCTCTTCCTTGGCCAGGCCGAACTGCTTGGCCGTGCCGCCGATCCGCAGCATGACCTCGACAATGTCCCGCTCGGTCGAGGCGGTGTTGTTGCCCAGCTGGTTGACCGCGTCGCCAAACTGGTTCATGTCGGCGATGCTCATACCGAACAGCGTCTTCAGCTTGCCCAGGGCCGTGCCCGCCTCGCCCGCGGTCATGTTGAAGGCCGTGGACATCTTGGCCACTACCTCGGTGAACGCTGGGATGTCGTTCTTGGCAATACCCAGCTGGCCGGCCGCGGCGGCGATGGCCGCCAGTTCCCGGGACGCCAGCGGGATCTTCATGCTCATGGCCTGGATCTCGTCGCCGAGCTGCTGAATCTGCTCGGGCGTGCCGTCGACCACCTTGCGCACATCGGCCATGGCCGACTCGAACTCGATGGCCTGCTTGGCC
>JALNXZ010000044.1 GCA_023230125.1 Bacteroidales bacterium
CATAGATTACTTTGTAGTCTTGGGTACCACGGCAGAAACTGCGACCTTGACTGAAGCGGAAAAGAAAGAGGTGTCTTCTTTTGTCATCAATCGTGTAAATAAACGGATGCCCATTGTATTGGGTGTAGGTGGAAACTGTACACGTTCCGTTGTTGAGGAACTAAGAACCAGAAATTATACAGGTGTCGATGCTATTTTATCGGTCACACCCTATTATAACAAGCCTTCCCAAGAAGGGCTCTATCAGCATTACAGTGCATTGGCAAAAGCCACGGATTTACCCCTCATTTTGTACAATGTTCCTGGACGGACAGGTGTCAACATGAATAGTGAAACTACTTTGCGGCTGGCACGTGAATTTCCGAACATTGTTGCAGTCAAGGAAGCATCCGGAATCATTTCTCAGGTGGATGAAATCATCAAGAACAAACCGACTGACTTTATGGTCATTTCAGGTGATGACGGCATCACTTTCCCGCTGATCACTTTAGGTGCGGTTGGTGTTATTTCCGTTATAGGGAATGCCTTTCCAAAAGAATTCAGCAAAATGGTGCGTTTGGCTTTGGCCGGTGATTATAAAAATGCTTTGGTGATTCATCGTAACTTTACGGATCTTTTCAACTTACTGTTTGTTGACGGCAATCCTGCCGGTGTAAAGTGTATGCTTCATGCCATGGGGCTTATTGAAAATAAATTGCGCCTTCCACTGGTTCCGACCCGTATCACTACCTACGAGAAAATTCGTAAAGTGTTGGAAGGCTTGAACGTAAAGTATTAAAATCAAGAACATGAATATTTCTTATAATTGGCTAAAGGAGTTTTTAAATTTTGATTTGACCCCTGAAGAAACCGCCGATACCCTGACTTCCATCGGTTTGGAAAACGGTACGATAGAAGAAGTTGAGACTGTCAAAGGTGGTCTTGAAGGTTTGGTTATCGGTCGGGTGTTGACATGCGTACCACATCCCGATTCTGACCACTTGCATCTTACGACCGTCAATGTTGGTCAGGCAGAGCCCCTTTCTATCGTTTGTGGTGCTCCCAATGTTGCAGCAGGTCAGAACGTAGTGGTTGCGACGGTCGGTGCCAAACTTTATGACGGAGATCAATTTTTTACCATTAAAAAATCCAAGATACGTGGCTATGAATCTTTCGGTATGATTTGTGCTGAAGATGAAATAGGTATCGGTACAAGCCATGAAGGAATTATCGTTTTATCGGAAAATGCCGTAGTTGGAATGCCTGCAAAGGAATATTACGGTATCAAGAGTGATTATATTCTGGAAGTAGACATCACCCCAAACAGGATTGATGCTGCCTCACATTATGGTGTTGCCCGCGACTTGGCTGCCTTGTTGAAACAAAAAGACCCGAACATTCGGTTGACAAAACCTTCTGTAGAAGGTTTCAAAATTGATAATCATTTATATCCGGTCAAAGTCGTTGTTGAAAATACAGAAGCATGTCCACGATATGCCGGCATCACCGTTTCAGGGGTAAAGGTAGCGGAATCCCCCAAATGGTTGCAGGATCGTTTGCGTTTGATAGGGGTACGTCCCATCAACAACATTGTGGACATCACCAACTATTTGTTGCATGAAACCGGGCAACCTCTACATGCTTTTGACAGTGATAGAATAGTCGGCAATGAAATTCATGTTCGCACGGTAAAAGAAGGAACGCCTTTCAAAACGCTGGATGAAGTGGAACGTAAGCTTTCTGTCAACGACCTGATGATTTGCAATGCAAAAGAGCCTATGTGCATCGGTGGTGTTCTCGGTGGCGTTGATTCCGGTGTAACCGATTCAACTTCGAAAGTCTTTCTCGAAAGTGCTTATTTTCATCCGGTATGGATTCGCAAGACAGCCCATCGTTTTGGATTGAATACGGATGCCTCTTTTCGCTTTGAACGTGGTGTTGACCCAAACAACACCCTATATGTGCTCAAACGGGCAGCCATGATGGTCAAAGAACTTGCAGGCGGATTCATTTCAAGTGAGATTGTCGATGAATATTCGAATCCCATTGAAGATTTTAAGGTTTCTCTGAGTCTGACTAAAACCAATCAATTAATAGGTAAAGTCATCGAACCTGAAAAAGTGAAATCTATCCTGAAGGCCCTCGAAATGGAGATTCTTTCAGAAAGCGGAGATATCCTTGAACTTAAAGTTCCGGCATATCGTGTCGATGTTCAAAGAGATGTGGATGTAATTGAAGATATTCTCCGCATTTACGGATATAATAATGTACAATTCAGTGATTCTCTGAAGTCAAACATTTCATACTCCGTAAAACCGGATAGTCACAAATTGCAGAATCTGATTTCAGAACAACTGACAGCTTCCGGCTTTAATGAAATCATGAATAATTCATTGACTTCTGCCGGATATTATACGGATATGCCATCTTTTCCGGCTGCAGAATCGGTCATGATTATCAATCCGCTCAGTTCAGACTTGAACAGCATGCGCCAGACCATTTTGTTCGGAGGTCTGGAAAGCGTCGCTTATAACAGAAACCGCCGTAAGACGGACCTGAAATTCTATGAGTTCGGTAATTGCTATCATTTTAAGGAATCTAATCGAAGTGCTGAAGACCGTTTGTCACCATACAGTGAAGAATATCACCTTGGTATGTGGCTGACTGGGAATAAAAGTACCCAAACATGGATTCATGCGGAAGAAAAGGCTTCTTTCTACGAATTGAAAGCTTATATGGAAAACATCTTCAGTCGCCTTGGTATCTGTGGTAATGCTTTGGTCATGGAAGAAGGTGAAGATGATATTTTCTCACATGCATTGACCTTCTCAAATAGAGGGGGCAAACAGATTGTGAAAATGGGAAGTATTCAGCCCTCCATCCTTAAAAAATATGACATTGATACAGAAGTTTTCTATGCTGACCTTTTGTGGAAGAATTTGCTGGATATGACTAAAAAGGTCAAAGTCAGCTATTCTGATTTGTCTAAATATCCTGAAGTTCGCCGTGATTTGGCTCTTTTGATTGATAAGTCGGTCCGCTTTTCTGAAATAGAAAAAATCGCTTATGCTACCGAGCGTAAATTGTTGAAGGTTGTTAACCTCTTTGATGTCTATGAGGGTAAAAATCTGCCGCAAGACAAAAAATCATATGCTGTCAGTTTCACCATACAGGATGAAAACCAGACATTGACTGAAAACCAGATTGATGCTGTGATGAGCAAGTTGATTAAAAATTTTGAACAACAGATTGGAGCATCGCTTAGATAATAATTATTGAGGTTGTCCCGACAGCCATGTATGCATAATAAATTTTGATTATAATATGGGAAGAGCGTTTGAATATCGCAAAGCTAGAAAGCTTAAACGTTGGGGTAATATGTCCCGCACATTTACAAGAATCGGTAAGGAAATCTCTATATGTGTAAAGGAGTCTGGTCCGGATCTTAGCGGAAATCCGCGTTTGCGTGTATTGATTCAAAATGCCAAGGCTGCAAATATGCCCAAAGACAACGTTGATCGTGCCATCAAAAAAGCCGTTTCCAAAGATTTCGGAGACTACAAGGATATGGTATACGAAGGATACGGCCCTTTTGGAATAGCCATTTTGATTGAAACTCAGACTGACAATACCACTCGTACAGTTGCTAATGTACGCAGTTATTTAAACCGTCACGGCGGATCTCTTGGAACGACCGGTAGTCTTTCATTTATGTTCGAACGTAAAGCTGTTTTCAAGGTTGTACCCAAAGAGGGCATCGATATTGAAGAACTCGAACTGGAGATGATTGATTATGGTGCAGAGGAAATTGAAATGGATGAAAACGAGATTGTTATCTATGGTCAGCCTGAAGATTTTTCACGCATCCAGAATTATCTCGAAGAGCATGAATTCGAAATTTTTTCGGCGGAATTTGAACGTTTTCCGAATGAAACCAAAGAGGTGGCTCCGGAACAGCGCGAAATGCTTGATAAGTTGATTGAGAAACTGGAGGATGATGAAGATGTTTCGAACGTTTATACCAATATTGCACCATCACCTGACGAAGACGAGAAAGCTGAATAAGCTGTTCAGATGATTTCGGCAACGATATAATTACTGCCGCCAACGAAAATTAAATCGTTTGGGCGGCAATTTTTTTCTGCAGCCTCCATGGCGATGAAAACTGTAGGGTAGGAGTCTCCTTTTAAGTCGTATGTTTCGGCCATTTCAGCCAGAGACTTTTCCGATAGTGCTCTTGGAATAGAAGCCTTGGTAAAATAGTAGATGGCATCCTTTGGCAAAAGCTGTAAAACACCATTTACATCCTTGTCGTTGACCATTCCTATGACTATATGAAGCCTTTCATAAGGAGCCTGAGCCAACTGTGTGGTGATGTATCGGAAACCAGCTACATTGTGGCCGGTATCACAGATTATCCTGGGATTTTTACTAAGAGTTTCCCAGCGTCCACGAAGATTTGTGTTCTTGATGACATTGTTAAATCCTTGATATATGGACTCTTCACTGATCCTGTATCTGATTTTACGCAAGACTTCCATCAAGCTCAGTACCGTCGCTGCATTTTCTTTCTGGTAAATGCCTCCAAGCGCGCAGGATATAAGTCTGTAATTCATAATGCTCTCTTCGCATATAGAAAATTGACTGCCGTAGGGTTTTAAGTCTTGTTCGATCTTGAATTCGTTTTCAGCCCAATGTATGGGTGCCTGAAGTGCTTTGGCCGTTTCTTCAAATACCTTTTTGACTTTGCTTTCAGCATGACCGATCACCACAGGCGTTTTTTCCTTGATGATTCCTGCCTTTTCGAAAGCTATTTTCTCAAGGGTATTTCCAAGTAAAGCCATGTGGTCAAAACTGATGTTTGTAATGACTGCGGCATCAGGCTGAATGATGTTGGTACTGTCGAGACGTCCGCCAAGACCTACTTCAATGACGGCAACATCAATGCATTCTTCTGCAAACCAGATAAAGGCTAATTCTGTGGTCAATTCAAAAAAGGACGGGTTGATGTCTTTGCCTATGGTGTCGATATAATTCTCTGTAAATGCAACGACCCTTTCTTTGGAAATCGGATCACCATTTACACGAATGCGCTCCCTGAAGTCTTTAAGGTGGGGAGATGTATAGAGGCCGACTTTATAACCATTTTCCTGAAGGATGGATGCAGTCAGATGTGAAACGGATCCTTTTCCATTGGTTCCGCCAACATGGATGCAACGGAATTTTCGATGAGGATTGCCGTAAAAGTCATCGAGTTGCAGAATATTATCCAATCCTGGTTTATAGGCTGAGGCTCCTTCTCTTTGAAAAACAGGAGTTTGTGTGAATAAGAAATCGATGGTCTCCAGATAGGTCATATATTTACAACATCTTAAAAATAGTATTTTGCAAAGATACTTAAAATGCAAAAAAAGCACTAATTTTGCAGCTTAATAAAAGCCATGGATAGAACCTATACAGGCGAGATAGCCTCTCTGATTGTCGCTCTTTGTTGGGCAGTGAGTGCTACCTTTTTTGAGGCAGCCGGTCGTAAGGTTGGTTCTTTAAATGTCAATTACATTCGTTTGTTTCTGGCTTTCTGCTTGTTGGGAATTTATGGGCTTATCGTTAGAGGCTCATTCTTTCCGGCAGGTGCAGGAGAACAGCAGTGGGTATGGTTGTCTGTATCTGGAATCATTGGCTTTTTTTTGGGTGATATGTTTCTTTTCAAAGCATACACCATCATTGGATCACGTCTATCCATGCTCGTGATGACCTTTGCTCCTGCACTGACTGCTCTGATTGGATATATCATGTTGGATGAAAGATTAAGTTTCATACAACTTGTCGCCATTTTTCTAATTATCGGAGGGATATTGATGGCTTTTATCGGACGTGAAAAGGGTAAGTTCCATTTCAATATGTCCTTTAAGGGATTCCTGTTTGCTCTTGGTGGAGCTTTGGGGCAATCTTTCGGTTATATATACAGCAAAAAAGGATTGGGTGATTATGATCCGTTTGCAGCCACTCAGATTCGCATCATTTCGGGCTTCTTATGTTTTACACTTTTGGTGACGGTACTTAAAAAGTGGACCAATCTGAAGGCATCATTCAAGGATCTCAAATCGATGAAACAAATTGCCTTCGGATCTTTTTTCGGCCCAAGTCTCGGAGTCGGGCTATCCCTGTACGCACTGGCCAATACTGAAACAGGTATTGCATCCGCTTTGATGGCATTGCCGCCGTTGATATTGATTGTTCCTGCACTGATAAATGGTCGGAAAATAGCTCCTATGGAACTGATCGGTGCATTTTTCTCTGTAGGGGGTGTCATGATTCTGTTTCTTTAAAGATTATTTTTTGTAATACCGGTGACAATTATTTATATTTGCAAACACAGTGATACGGTTCAAAAAAATATTTTCGTATGAAAAAGCATCTTCAGATATTATTCATGCTTATGGTGGTGTTGTCCGGTTGTAAAATTAATCAGGAAGCCTATAATACAGCCTATCAAAAGCTAAAGGATAAAGAAGAGACCATCATGAACACCAAAGCCAAAGTTGCTATGGATGTCCCGATAGATATTATGGTGAATGATACTTCCTTAAATTATGTCTATGAGCATTTTAATCTGATTCTTGGTAAAGAAACCGATCTTTCTGATTTCAATGTTGTAGCCAGAAGTTTTATAAACAGGACCAATGCCCGTGGTTTTTATTCCCAGATGCAGGATAAAGGATATCCTGCCGTTTTGGTTCAAAATGAAGAAAATATGTTCAGAATTATCGTTGGTGCTGCTTCATCAAAAGAAGACGTAGAAATCGAACTTAAAAATATTAAAACAGCCTATCCTGAAGCCTATATCTTAATTAGAGGAAGCAATTGATGCTGTTTGCGTTTGTGCAAGAATATAAAAATGTTGAATGAGATGAATATCAGATCAGGCTTTTTGACCGTTTTACTGATAATGCCTTTGTTGATATCATGCAGTCACGAAAAGGTTGTTTCAAAGACTACAAAGATCATGAATCCGACTGTTGTGATTCAGGATCAGAAATTAATACCACAGGAAGTCGAAAATGTGAAGCGTACACGACTCCTTAAGTCAAGAGATGGTCAGCGGGAAATTTATTTCAGTGCTTCTTCATACCAGGATCTGAAAACCACACCTCAAAACAAACAGATTATTTTGAAAGATACTACCATCTCTCCAGTCAGGAGTATTTTTATATCCAACTCACCAGCTAAAGATACTCTTGTCTCCAAAAAACCAGATACCCTTGTCTTTGAAAAGCCTGAAGTGATCAAAGTCGATACAATCGTTAGTCCCAAATATTCACCTGATCTTGCCGCAAACTATGTTCGAAAAGTCTCTATCCTGAAAAAATATAATGTAGTAGTGGGTAGTTTCTCTACTATTGAGAATGCCTATCTTTCAGTGAAGGAATTGAATAAAAAGGATTATAAAGCCCTGATCGTTCAGAATGAAGATGGCATGTATCGGGTTATTACAGGAACTTTTAGTAATAGGGATAATGCAGAGATACACAGGCTTGCATTAAATTTGGATTATGTCAGTTCCTGGGTTTGGACAAAAAATTGATAGGTATCAAGAAAGAACCTCACCAAAGTCATCCAGATGTTCATCTATGTAATGAGCAATGATGGAGGTACATTCTTCTTCGATTTCAAAAAATCTTTCTTCCAGATTGTCAAAATCATCGAATTGTTCGTACATGGCTGTAAAGTCTTCCTCGTTGGTGTCTCTTTCAAGTTCAGTTTGGTGCTTGTCGTAAATTTCTTTAGCTTTGTAGACAATTTTTGACAATTCTTCGGCACCAAAAATCCTTAGAGATTTTGCAAAAGGATTTTTAAAGATGTAACTTCCGTAACCGTTTTGTATGAGCTGGATAAAACCACCCTGCATCACTTCTTCGCGAAAATAATGATAGGCGAGAAGACTATGTTGCCAACCGTTAAGAAGAGACATGGTGGTCGCATCAAGCTTATTTACAGTAACATTCAGGTAAGCATCAATAAAGACTGAAAGAAAGGCATCCATGCCTTCTTGAGAAGCCTTTTCAAGTTTTTTGCCGGAAATTTGTACAGACATGTCCGCAGGTTTTTAGAAGTTGATGCAAATATCGTTAAAATAGTGCATCATGCAAAGTACCGGACAAAGATTCTCCATCGGGAGTCATAAGAATATTTGATAATGGATAAACTTCGTTTTTTTAGTATAGGTAGTGGAAGTAGTGGAAACTGCTATTATTTTGGTAACTCGGTGCATGGCATTCTGATTGATGCCGGCATTTCATCCAAAACAATTCGCAAGGAATTGAAACAAATAGGAGTGGACTTCTCACAGATTATGGGCATTTTTGTCACTCACGACCATCATGACCACATCAAATCCATTGGAACTCTCGGTGAAAAATTTCATATTCCTGTGTACGCTACGGCCAAAACGCACGACGGTATTGACCATAGTTATGGGATGACTCAGAAATTGTCTTTGAGCAAACGTTTCCTTGAAAATGGAGAAGAAGTAGATATAGGTGATTTTAATGTCTTATCTTTTCCTGTGTCGCACGACGGAACTGACAATGGCGGTTTTTTCATCAAATACATGGAACACCGCATCATTGTTGCGACCGATCTTGGGCGCATCAATGAACACATATACAATCATATACCGCAATCTGACATCGTAATACTTGAAGCAAACTACGATCTTGAGATGTTGAAGAATGGTAAGTACCCATATTATCTGAAACAGCGCATTCTGAGTGATACCGGTCATTTGGGCAATCAAGAAGCAGGTCTGTTTTTGGCAGAGAATTGGCATCCCGAATTGAAACATATCTATCTTTGCCATCTGAGTAACGACAATAATCATCCTGAACTAGCCAAGAGAACGGTGGAAATGTGTATGAACAACAAAGGTATCCGAACGGGTTCAGATGTGGATGTTGTACCTTTGAAGCGTTCTGCTTCTGATCTTGTTGTGTTTGATTGATTCTTTACCATGATGAACAACCTTTTACAGTATATCCTCACATTCATCGTTGTCGGCATTGCCGTTGTTTATGGCGGCTACATGATATACCGACGCTTTTTTACAAAACGGAAAGCTTCACCTTGTGATGATTGTGAGGGGTGTGTCCTGAAAGAAAGCCATAGGGAAAAAAACTGCCCGAAGGACTTGTTTCACCCAAAATAATACCTATCTTTGTGGCCGCAAATAAAGGGTACCTTAGCCGAGTGGTTAGGCACCGGTCTGCAAAACCGTTTACGGCGGTTCGAATCCGCCAGGTACCTCAAATATGATTTCTAATAAACCGCTATTCGCTTATAAATAAAGCGTTTAGCGGTTATTTGTTTTTGCATAACTTTATAAGGCTTATTCTCTGACACATTCCCTAAGAATGTTCCTTTTAATGGATAAAGTTAAGGTGGATTACATATACCTCTCTTGCAAAATATTTTTCTTTTAAACTGTCTATGGTTCTATGTTGTTAAATATAAATAGGTGTGAATTATATAATTAATTGACAAAGTTATGTAACAATTAATTACTAAAAGTTATAGAACTTTATCCTATAAAATACGTCCTAATGCATACTTAAAACCATTAAACTTAAAAAAAAATGAAAGCAATCAAATTTTATGCAATTATTGCAACTCTCGCGTTGATTACAACAGCATGTGTTGAGAATTCAG
>JALNXZ010000045.1 GCA_023230125.1 Bacteroidales bacterium
AAGATTGATGACAAAAGGACTTGGATGGTGGGTGTGCGTTACGTGGATTATGGTTCCATGTTGTGGACTACTGCAGAAAATGAGATTTTAGGCGATACTTATGCTCAAGATTTGGCCTTGACCGGTGTCTATTCTTGGTTGTTGTCAGAATATTGGAGGGCCGGTGGCGGGGTGAGTTTAGTCTATTCTGTTTTGGATGAGTATACCTCTTTTGCTATTGCGGTTGACCTTGGTCTCTATTACAATGATCCAGAACATTTCTTTTCAGCAGGCTTTGTCCTTAAAAATTTTGGATCACAGATTGAATCTTATGATGGGACTTATGAAACGATGCCTTGGGATGTACAATTTGGGGTGACCAAAAAACTGGCGCATGCACCTTTTCGGTTTACAATAACGGCTCAAAATCTCAATAACCTGAAGCTCCCCTATGAGGAAGAGGAGACGACAGAACTTGCAAATCCGGTTTCTAAAAACTTTGCGAGCACACTTTTTAAGCATCTTTTGCTTGGAGTTGAATTCGTCCCATCTGATCATTTTCTGTTGAGTCTTGGTTATAATTATCGCAGGATATCAGAATTGAGCATCAACCAGCGTACTTCTTTCGGTGGATTTACGGTCGGTTTTTCCACTCGTGTCAAAAATTTGCGCGTTGGGGCTTCTTATGCAAAATATCATATGGCAGGAGGCTCTTTACAAATGACGTTGGGTATGAATATGTATAGATTCGGATTATGAAAAAACTGATCATAGCGGTGGATGGTTTTTCGTCTTGTGGCAAGAGTACCATGGCAAAAACCTTGGCAAAGGCGTTGGGTTATACGTATATTGACAGTGGGGCGATGTATAGGGCTCTTAGTCTTTATTGCCTCAGGAATGGCCTGATGAAGGATGGTTCAATAGATGAGCCTGCTTTGATGGCGGTTCTTGATGGAATCGAGATAAAATTTAAAAAAAATACGGATGGTGTTTCTCAGACCTATCTGAATGGAGAAAACGTGGAAAATGAAATCCGAAACCTGGAAGTTTCGAATGCTGTCAGCATAGTCAGTGCTGTTGGTTTTGTACGTAAAGCTTTGGTGACTTTACAACGTAAATTGAGTGTAGGAGGAGGTGTTGTCATGGATGGAAGAGATATCGGAACCGTGGTTTTCCCGAATGCTGATCTGAAACTGTTTGTGACTGCGGATTCTAGCGTTCGTGCAAAAAGGCGTTATGATGAATTGGCGAAAAAAGGGCAACCGGAAGATTTTGAGGACATTCTTGCCAATATTGAATGGCGTGACAAGTTGGATCAGGCCCGTGCTGTGAGCCCTTTGAAAAAGGCTGATGATGCAGTGGTACTGGATAACGGGGAAATGACGATAGAAGAACAGGATGCTTGGCTTCTGGACCAAGTAAACAGGAAAATTTATGGCAATCATTGAAATTGATACACATTCCGGCTTTTGTCTGGGTGTGGTGAATGCCATCAAAAAAGCGGAAGATTTTCTGGATGGTCATGACTCTTTATATAGTTTGGGTGATATCGTCCACAACAACAAAGAGGTGGAAAGGCTTGAGTCTAAAGGGATGAAAACTATTACGCGTAAGCAGATGCTTGAGATGCATCATACGGATATCCTTTTTAGGGCTCATGGGGAGCCGCCTATAACTTACGAGAAAGCAAAAGAGCTTGGGATGAGGCTAATTGATGCTACTTGCCCGGTGGTTCTGAGTTTGCAGGCTAAAGTCCGGGTAAAATATAAAAAGCTAAAAGATACGGATACACAGTTAGTCCTTTTTGGTAAGAAAGGTCATGCAGAGGTGATCGGATTGTTGGGACAAACTGAAAATAAAGCCATTGTTCTGGAAAAATTGTCTGATGCCAGTCTTTTGGATTTTTCAAAGCCCATTGTCCTTTTTTCGCAGACCACCAAGTCGCTTGAAGAATTCCAGGCTTTGGTTTCTTTGCTTAGAGCATCCATGAATCCGGGCGTTTCTTTTGAGTATCATGATACGATATGTCGTCAGGTTGCCAATCGGATGCCGTTAATTCGAAACTTTTCCAAAAAACATGACTGTATTTTGTTTGTGAGTGGAGCAAAGAGTTCAAACGGGAAGGCACTTTTTGAAGCATGTCATAGTGAAAATACCAGGACATTTTTTATCACAGGCCCGAATGATGTACTCCCTTCCATGTTTTCCGAGAGTGACAGAATAGGTATTTGTGGTGCGACTTCTACTCCGGTTTGGTTGATGGAGGACGTCAAAAAACAAGTTGAAAAGTTGTTGTCAGTCTGATAAAAATAGTATATTTGCTTTTCGGTTTTTGCATAGGCTCATTATTCTAAACTGTCTTTTTTAGTGATTTGGCATAAGCATAAGATCTTTGATTTTGTGATTGTTGCTTAAGACATTAGATGTTTTTTTTATTAATATAAGGTATTCATTATGTCTGGAATCAGAACTATTGGTATTTTAACTTCGGGCGGAGACGCTCCCGGTATGAATGCAGCTATCCGTGCATTGACCCGTACTGCAATTTTTAATAACTTTAGGGTAAAAGCTATTTTTCGTGGTTATAAAGGTCTGATAACCGGAGAGATCAGCGAGTTTAAGACTCAAAATGTCAGCAATATCATACAACAAGGCGGCACGATACTTAAAACTGCGCGTAGTGAAGAATTCCGTACTCCGGAAGGTCGAATGCTGGCTTATGAAACTCTGATCCGCGAAGAAATTGATGCTCTTATTGTCGTTGGTGGTGACGGTACTTTGACCGGTGCCCGCATTTTTGCCTCAGAATTTAATTATCCCATCGTTGGTGTCCCCGGTACCATAGACAATGATATTTATGGTACTGATTCAACCATCGGTTACGATACGGCTTTGAATACCATTATTGAAGCTGTCGATAAGATTCGGGATACGGCTTCTTCTCATGATCGCCTTTTCTTTATAGAGGTGATGGGCCGGGATGCCGGTTTCCTTGCTTTGAACGGTGCGATAGCTTCCGGAGCGGAAGCAGCAATTATTCCTGAAATTGCGACTGAAGTCGATCAATTGGAGGAACTCATCAAGAATGGTTTCAGAAAAACAAAAAATAGTAGCATCGTCTTGGTGGCAGAAAGTGAAATTACCGGTGGTGCCATGCATTATGCTGATCGTGTGAAAAGGGAATATCCGGAATATGATGTTCGTGTTGTCATTTTGGGCCACGTTCAACGCGGTGGGTCTCCATCCGCTCATGACCGCATTTTGGCCAGTCGTATGGGAAATGCTGCTATTGAGGCGTTGATAGAAGGACAGCGTAATATCATGGTGGGTATTGATAATGATAAAGTCGTGTATGTGCCTTTCAATCAAGCAATCAAGAATGATAAGCCGTTGGATAAGGAATTGCTGAAAGTGTTGAGAACACTTTCCATTTAAAAATATATAAAGATTATAGATAAAGCCGTTTCAAAATTATTTGAGCGGCTTTTTTATTGCTTGTAATATTTTGTCAGCAACTCATGAGCAGCCGCGAATGAACTGATCTCATTATTCAGCACTTGATGTTCCTTGATGGAAAGCATTTTCTGAATCTGCTCATTCTGATAAAAACGTTTGCGAAGTTGCTCATTGATGCTTTCATACATCCAGTATTTAGCCTGTGAAGCTCTTTTGTGCTCGAAATAGTGGTTGGCTTTGGTGAAAGTGATATATCTATAAACCATTTCTAAGACTTCTGGGACGCCACGACCTGTCAATCCTGAATAAGTCAGGACCTCAGGATTCCATCCGGATTCATGTCCGGGAAAAAGATGCAACGCATTTTTGTATTGAGCCTGGGTAATCTTGGCTTTTTCCATGTTGTCTCCGTCTGCCTTGTTGATGATGATGCAGTCAGCCATCTCCATGATGCCTCGCTTGATGCCCTGTAATTCATCACCACCTCCTGTCATTTGGATGAGCAGGAAAAAATCGACCATGGAATGAACGGCAGTTTCAGATTGACCGACTCCGACTGTTTCTACAAAAATGGTGTCAAATCCTGCGGCTTCGCATAGAACAATGGTTTCTCGGGTTTTTCTTGCAACACCCCCCAAAGATCCGGCTGAAGGAGAAGGGCGGATAAAAGCGTTTTTCTGGATGGATAATTCTTCCATTCGGGTCTTGTCTCCCAGTATACTACCTTTGGATCGCTCACTGCTTGGGTCGATGGCTAAGACGGCGAGTTTCTTACCGGATCGGACGATTTGCATACCAAAAGATTCGATGGAAGTGCTTTTTCCGGACCCTGGTACTCCGGTAATGCCTACCCGAACAGACTCTCCTGCGTATGGCAGACATTTTTCAATAATTTCCTGTGCTTTTTGTTGATGGTCAAAACGAGCACTCTCAATCAGTGTGACAGCTTGGCTTAATATAACCATATCTCCTCGAAGGATACCTTCCACGTATTCGGATATGCTATAATCTTTTTTACGTATCGTTCTGGTGCGGTATGGATTTACGATTGGAGGCTGTTCAATGCCTTTATTAACCGATAAACCTTTGTATTTTTTATCGTTTTCAGGATGTTTCATTTTTTGTCTTTGACCAGAGCGGTAACGAGAACTCTGTTAAGGCTATTATTTGGGTCGTTGGTAAAAATGGAAATGCGATGTGCCACGTGACCGCTAAAAGTTCCGGCATAAAAGTTAACTTTCATTTTGATGGTTTTTCCGGCCTGTATCTCTTTCTTTTCCGGTGTGACCTTGATGCCATCGTAATCGGTCATTATCTTACGGATATACAAAGGCGATTTACCATCGTTTGTCAATGAAAGGGCTGTGGTTTTGTTTGATCCGGCCATCATGATTCCGAGGTTGATGCGATTGTCTGAGTAGGTGGCTTTTGGTGCTTTTGCAAGTTCTGCCGAACTTAAATATGAAAAATCTTCTGTGATAAATGCGCTGACCTGTATACGGTTGTTAGGGTTTTCCTTGTCCTCGGGTTCGGTGACTACATAAAAAGAGTCTTGTCTTTTCCCATAGTCTTTGGCCAGTTTGGGGGTGTATTTGATGGTCAGCGTACCAGTCTCGTTGGCTCCCAGAGTTGATTTGGAGGGGATAATCCGGATGTGTTTGGGCACTTTGTAAAAGGAGATGTTGACAGGAAAAGTGTTTGTGTTGATCATATCGATGGTTTCGGTGCGTATGCTACCGATTTTTGCATCAAGCAGGGACAGACTACCCCGGCTTAGACGTAAACCTTGAATATCCTTTGGATATAGCACTTCTGCATTTTGCTGCTTGGGTATGACTTTCCCCTTGATGACAAGAATGATGTTGGGAGAATCGATATCATTGCAGTATATGGTGATGGTCTTGTGAAAAGATCCCGGTCTTCCTACAGTGTTATAAGTTACCTTGATGTTGCTTGATGTGCCTGCAGCAATCGGCTCCTTGGAATAGACAGGAGTGGTACACCCGCAAGATGCAATGGCTTTGTGAATGACCAAAGGGCCGGTTCCGGTATTCGTGAACAGGAAGTCATATGTGGCTGTCTTGCTCTCTTCCGTGATTTCACCAAAATCATGGACTTTTGTTTTAAAGCTGATGTTTGCTCCATTTTTTGCGTTGCAAAAAGTACAAATCATCAAAATGGTAAAAAGCAATGCAAATCTTTTCATTTTTTTAATATTTTTCTTGTATAATTTTCGTAAGAAAAAGCCGGTACATCATCGGATGCATCATGCGATTCAGTAAAGTCATTTTCCCATTGACTGTAATCTATTTCCGGAAAAAAAGTATCTGCTTCAAAATCAGCGTGAATCTTGGTAAGATAGAGCTTGTCGACAATAGGATATGCTTGTCTGTAAATCATAGCCCCACCAATGAAGAACACTTTTTCGTCTGTGGAACACATTTTTAGTGCTTCTTCGATGGAATGAGCAGTTTCGCATCCTTTGAACGTTTCTTCATCCGGGCTGAGTACGATGTTTCTGCGATTTGGCAGTGCCCCTTTGGGTAAAGAGAAGAATGTATTTCTGCCCATGATGACGGTATGTCCGCTGGTGATTTTCTTGAAGTGCTTCAGGTCATCCGGCAAGTGACAAAGTAGTCCGTTGTTTTTGCCAATGGCGTTTTGTTGGGCTATAGCGACAATAATTCCTGTTTCCATTATGGTGTTTTTATACGGCAACCGTAGCTTTGATGTGTGGATGTGGATTATAGTTTTCCAATATGAAATCTTCGTATGAAAAACCAAAAATATCTTTTATCTCGGGATTGATTCTCATGTTTGGCAGTGGTCTTGGATCCCGACTCAGTTGCTCCTTCGCTTGTTCCAGGTGATTGCTGTAAATGTGTGCATCACCAAGGGTATGGACAAAATCGCCGGCTTTCAGACCTGTCACTTGTGCCATCATCTGAAGCAACAAAGCATAAGAGGCAATGTTGAAAGGGACTCCTATAAAAATATCGGCACTGCGCTGGTAAAGTTGCAGGCTGAGTTTTCCGTCAGCCACATAAAATTGAAAGAAAGCGTGGCAGGGTGGCAGGTTCATGTTTGGCAGATCGGCCACATTCCAGGCACTGACAATAATTCGGCGGGAATCAGGGTTGGTCTTAATGGTATGTACAGCTTCTGAAATCTGGTCAATGCTTCCTCCTTTGTAGTCAGGCCAGGATCGCCATTGATAGCCATAGATGTGACCAAGATTCCCATTTTCGCCAGCCCATTCATTCCAAATCCTAACGCCGTTGTCCTGAAGATAACGGGCATTCGTGTCACCCTGCAAAAACCAAAGGAGTTCGTAGATGATGGATTTCAGATGTAATTTTTTGGTGGTCAGACAGGGGAAACCATCATCCATATTGAAACGCATCTGATGGCCGAAAACGCTTAAGGTACCTGTTCCGGTACGGTCTTCTTTGTGTACCCCTTCGTCCAACACGCGTTGTAAAAGGTCTAAATATTGTTTCATAAAATGTAACGGTTCGAATGACAAACCTACATAAAAAAAACGAGTATTTAAAACAATTTGTAGGTCGTTTTAAGAACTTTAAACTCACATCTCCGGTTAATCTGGTCGGCCACTTGTTGCTGTTCTGCCGGTAGGGTTTCTATGAAACCTTCTGTCAGGAAAAAGCCTTCTGTCAGAAACTTGAATTTGTTCTCCATGTAACTGTCCACCTTGGCAGGTTGGCTCTTTCCGTAACCATGGGCTTGAAGTCTTTCTTTTTCTAAGCCTTGTTTCTGAAGATATTCCACGACAGATTCTGCACGTTTCTCAGACAACAGATTGTTGTATTCATCTGTTCCTACCCTGTCAGTATGGGCTCCAATTTCAATAACGATATGAGGATTGTCCCGCATCAGTTTCACCAGTTCATCCAATGCAGGGAATGATTCAGACATCAGTGCTGATTTGTTGAATTCAAAAAAGATGTTTTCAATACGTATAGACCTGTGAAGAGGTGTGAGGGTGAAATTGAGGACGTAGGTGGTATCTTTTTCTACATTCAGGGCATAAAACCTGTTGGAATAATTCAGGTAGGAGCGACAGGTGGCCATCATGGCATAATCCGCATCTTTTTCGACTTTCAGACTGTAGGTACCATCCTTTTGGGAGCGGGTCTTGGTATTGAGGCCTTTGTCGTTGACAATGCGAATGATCGCATCAGGGACGGGCTCTCCGTATCGGTCAGTAACGATACCTTTTACTTGTGAGTATGGGCTTGGACGTTCAAAGCTCCAGATTTTGTCCCAGCCTTTGGGCTCTTTTCTGTTGGATGAAAAATAGCCGCGGTCTTCTTTTCCGAAGAAGGTGATGCCAAAATCATCACCATTGGAGTTAATCTCTTTTTGCATGTTTTCGACCGTATATCCATAGTCTTTATTCGGTGCGGCTATAAATAAATCAAGACCTCCAAAACCCGGATGTCCGTCTGAGGAAAAATAAAATTCACCATTTTCTCGGAAATAGGGAAAAACTTCATCTCCGGGGGTGTTGATATCTTGACCGAGATTTTCAGGAGGTCCAAAAGTTTTTTCACTCATTTCACACCGCCAAATATCTTTTCCGCCATGTCCTCCCGGCATGTCAGAGACGAAGTACAGGTATTTGCCGTCAGGGGAAACGGCGGGATGTGCAAATAGGTAGGTGGAGTCACGGTAAACCTGAAGTTTTTCCGGCTTGCTCCACTCGGATCCGGAGCGGACGGAACGGAACAGCTCCACTTTGGAATTTGTCTCAATAGAATCCGATTTGGTGATGCAACGGGTAAAATACATCGTTTTTCCATCAGGTGAAAAAGAAGCGGCTCCTTCATCAAATTCTGAATTGATGTCACCTTCGATATATTCCGGCTTGCTCCATTTGTTATTGACATCCAGTTTGGATATCCAGAAATCATTATTGGGAAGTCCGGTAATCTTGCTGGTCTTTTGATTTTCTGAGATGTGGGCCGATGAAGTGATGTACAAGGTGTTATATTCGCCGGGGACCAAGATGGGCGAAAAGTCTCCTTTTCTCGAGTTGAAGATATTGGCTTTTTTTACTTCGAGACGAGTCCTTTCCTTTTTCCATTGGTCGATGTGGTGGCATGCGTAAATGCCGTTTAGGGCCAGCGTGTCATCCGGATGATTTTTCAGGAAAGATTCATAAGCATTTTCGGCTTCCTGATATTTGGCATTTTTGTGGAGCGTTTGCGCAAACTTGAGATATACGGTGTCGCTGGGATAATTGTAACGGATGGCTTTTCTGTATTCGCTTTCGGCTTTGAGTGGTTGATTGATGCGTCGGAAGCATTCTCCCCTAAAAAAGGAGGTGTGTGCCTTGAGCTTTTTTTCGTCACTATTGAGGCTTCGGTAGGCTTTTCCATATTGGGTGGATGCCGCATAAAATTCCCCGTATCCGTAAAGCTTGTCAGCCTTTCGGACAAACACTCCGGCTGAACAACCCTCAAGGAGTAGTAGTATCGGTAGAATCCAGGGAATAATTTGTCGTAAATGCATGCTGGATAAACGGATAAAATGCTTGCTTATTGTTTTATGGTACAAGAAGTGAACTGTCTCCATAGCTCAAGAACCGGAATTGATGGTTCAGGGCAAAGTCATAAATTTTTTTCCATTCGTCTCCTCCCAAAAAGGCTGAAACGAGAAGCAACAAGGTGCTGTTTGGCTGATGGAAATTGGTCAGCATGGCGTTGACGATGTGAAACCGGAAGCCTGGGGCAATGAGCAATCGGGTGGATGCTGTGAAAACATCTAGTCCGTTTTGTTCGAGGTATCTGACAATGGCTTCCAGTGCATCTTTGGCGTCCACGTTGATGTTATGGGGCGATTTTTCGATGGCTGTCATTTGCTGATAGGCATACCATTGGTCAAGTGTCCATTCGTCGGGGTGGATTTCAGGACTCTTAATCAACTTGTATCCAA
>JALNXZ010000046.1 GCA_023230125.1 Bacteroidales bacterium
ATCCTTGCCACCCGAAACATTTGTCTCGAGTAATCTGGAATTGTTGCCAATATTATATGTCGGAGTTGAAGAATAACCTTGAGTCGGCATGTTGTTGTTAGCTGTGATGTCGTTTCCATAAGAGTATGATGTATTTTGACATTCATAACCGCCAATCAATTGAGCGCCGAAGAATCCCTGTAACCGTGAATAGCCCCTTCTGATTTCAGCACCCAATGACATATACATGTTTTTACTCGATTGGGTACATTCGTCTGTTACCTGAGCTATACTGGCCGTGTTTTCGATATAAGCTACATCATTCCGTACATATTTGGAAGAGGTGATGTTGCTATTGTCCACGCTGAAGGATGCACGCAAGGCAAAATCCTCATAAATGAAATATTTTCCGGAAATGGAAATGTCTCCATTATAGCTGGGGCTACTGAATACGGAAGGAAAAGTGTTGTTGGTATTATTGTTGAACATATTTCCGACGTAGGTCATCACTGGCGTCAGAATGTCTACAGATAGACCAAGGTCTCCAATCTGGGGTGTGTATATTTTTTCAGCTTTGATCAGTTTGACCGGAGAAACGGAAGATTCCTGAGCATAGATATTTGTTACGATGACAAGACCAGTCAAAAGAAAAAAAAATGTTTTTTTCATGGTGTGAAGATTTTGATTATAAAAAAGCCCGGGGAGGGCTTTAAAATATCGAATGTGCGCCCGAAGGGACTCGAACCCCCACGCCTCTCGGCACCAGATCCTAAGTCTGGCGTGGCTACCAATTACACCACGAGCGCGATATGCTGAATATACGAGCTGCAAAAGTAGGAAAAATTTGTTAATAATAAAATCAGATTTGAATAAAGCTATTCAATAAGTCTCTTTTTTTTCGGAAAAGATGGATGGTCAAATTTTCTGCAATAGAGAATAAGCTGTTTCAATAATGACATCTACTTCTCTTTGTATATCGCGTTTGGTCAGATAAACCGTACTATCCGGTTCAATGCCTTCTTCGGTGAGTTTGTATTTTTCATCATAGGTCGGACAAGAGGAAAAGCGGACACTCCAACCATTCGGAAGCATGGAACTGATGGGAAAACCACCACCACCACCTGTACGGTCACCCATGATGATGACATTGGGCAGCTGACGCATGACCGTAACGAATGTGTTTGTAGCACTGTAACACATCCTGTTGGTAAGAATGACTACCTTCTTGGTGTATCTTTTTCCTTCATATGGTTCCAAATAAATAGGGTAAGGTTCGGAAAAATCATTGTGTCCAGGTCCGGTTTTATGGCGTATATATCCGCAAATGAATTTTTTTTCCGTGAAGCGGCAGGCCAGCTTATTGACATTGCTCAGATCACCTCCTGAATTGTCACGTACATCAATGATGATACCACGGCAATTATCAAAATATTTAAATATATAATCCAAACCTGCATCGCTGACGGCAGAAGAGAAGCTATTGTAAGTGATATAGCCCACATTTCCACCTATTATCTTGTATTTCAGCCCTGAGGCTATCTGATAATTAGTGCCTAGATAACTGCGTTGTAAAGATTCATCAAAGTTTGGATCGTAGTCTTCAAACCATTTCCAGTAACGTATCAGATCATGTGCTGTATAGAGATTGACATGCCCGTCCTGCAAGATACAAATCATTTCTCCCAGCACTTTCAGAAGCGAGTCCGAATTTTTGCAGGTATCCACCCGAAACGCATATTCATCATGCACTTGATCCCAATCCACACCTTTGGCGTCAAAGAAACAATACTTTTCATCCAGGATAGACCATAGGGTCTCAAAAATATTTTGAGGATCAGTACTTTCATTGACGTCTTCATGACAGGCACTGAAGCTGAATATCAGGATTAATAAAAATGCAGTTTGTTTCATATGATAATAATTTTTTCGTTTAAGGTCATATGGAACTCGCATGTCCAATTTATCATAAACTTGGACGTTTTTACAAACATGCTCGTTTCATAGCGGCTTTTTTATAAAATGCTGAAATAACTGATGTAGCCCACGGAAAAATGATTCGAGAGTACCCTGGTGCGAATATTGTTGAACAGACTGATGCGCCCCTCGTTCCAGTAACTTACGCGAAAACTGCTTTTACGGCCTGAAATGGGAATGTTGAGGCTGAGTTGCTGTCTCCAGTGTTGTTTGTTGATAGGGTTTGTGAATTTGATGATGTTTTTATGATTGCTCAAATAGAAAATTTCGTAATAAGATTCGGCATATTCCGGAGAAAAGGCTAAACCGACCATTGCCATACTACCCTGATAACTCACGATCATTGATTTTTTCCAAAAGGTGAATTTGTAATCAGAGAAAACAGTTATACCCAAATCAAACATTGCATCTAAGGACGCAGGATTATTGCCGTTGTGGATGCTGTATCTTCCTCCTCCGCTTAATGCAGCAAAGGCTCCGGTGGATATATGATACTTCGGATCGGAGACAATTTGTCTTAGAATGCTTTTGCGTAAATCTATGTTTCCATATAATAGCGTAGATCCGGTCGAAGACTGACCATAAACAGGATTGATGGAATAGTTGCATCGGCTGAACCATTTCACATCATCGAAAGAGATTTTAGCGCTGTCCGGAAGACCCCATTTCAACGGTTTCATGTTCCCATTCGAAAAGAGAACAGAAATCCCGGTATGAGGCAGAGGAGATAAATAGTTATCGTATAAATAAGTGTTACCGACTCCCAATTGCCAGTAAACACTTTTTTGATCTCTTGTTTGCGCGTTTATGGGTTGAAGCAGATAAATCCAAAATACAAACAGGATGATATGGCTCGATTTGATATATGGATTTTCTAAAAAAACAAATTGATTATATTTTCTAATCATTCAAATAATTTCATTTGTCCAAGGATTTCGTCAGCTAAATCTGTATTACTTTTGACATTATCATCATCTACTTCGATTTCTACAGGACTGGGAATATTCTCATTTTCGGTCTTTTCCGGAAAGCGGAGTGGCTCCAGCTCTTTGATTTCACTAACTTCAAGTGTGGTAATGCGTTTTCCTTTTGCTTTAAAACTCTTGATGCTGATGAATTCGTCACCGTTAATCAAAGACTTCTCACGGTAGCTATCGTTTCCGCCAAATATAATTTCAAAACGCGGATAATATACATTTGTCAGGAGAATGATCTTTGTTTCTGGGTTATCGCCAATAAAAGACTGAGGTTTGGGGCTGAGTTCCAAAGAAAATCGTTTCAGGTATGGGTAGTTTTGTTGGTCTGCATCATATAATACTGCTGTCCAAATTTTATCCGCATCATATTTTTCCACAATCTTGATATCATCGTTGTAATGGTTACTCAGATCAAAGTTTGTAGTATAGAAGCTTCCGTTGTTGCGGATGACCAATATGTTGTCATCACTCTGGAACTCTCCAAGATATTCGCCTCTTTCATCGTAATTCAGGCGGAAGACATCCCTGTCAAACCAAACCTTGAGTCCACCAAGTGTGGAACCTCCTTTTTGTTTGAGCGTGATCCTGTGAATATCGTTTTTTGAAAGTATATTGCCCATGGATTGACGGCCTTTGATGTCAATTTCACTGAAGTCCTTGTCGAATTGCAGCTTCTTGATTCTTGGACCGGGTTTAAGCAAGACCTTGATTACTTCGGCTTCTCCGTTGGGATTTGCACTGAAGTACAATATGCGTGAACCGGTTACACTCTGTGTGAGATCATATTCCTTATCTCTTGTAACACCACTTACTGCGAATCTTTTGATGTACGATGCTCCGTCTTTGCCGTTGCGGTAAATCATGTTGTAAATGGTGCGGGAGTCGTTTTTCTTGAAAACATTGACATATAAAAGGTTTTTGCCGACAAACATCTTTTCAGAGACTTTAACCACCTTGAGTTTTCCGTCCTTGTAGAAAAGAATGATGTCATCAATATTGGAGCAGGGACAAATAAATTCGTCTTTTTTCAGTCCGGTACCGATAAAGCCTTCTTCGCGGTTGATGTATAATTTTTCGTTGGCTTCAACAACTTTTGCAGCCTCGATGGTGTCGAAGCTTCTGATTTCAGTACGGCGAGGATAGTTTTTGCCATATTTTTTCTTGAGGGCTTCAAACCATTCGATGGTATAATTTACAAGATGTGTCAAGTTGTGGTCGATTTCTTCAACTTGAGCATTCATGCTTACAATCAGTTCATCAGCCTTGACGGAGTTGAATTTCAGGATTCGGTTCATCTTGATCTCAAGGTGCTTAAGGATGTCATCGCTTGTGATTTCTCTGATGAAATTGGGCTTGAAGGGCTCTAATCGTTTGTCGACGTGACGGATAGCCTGTTCCATGCTTTTACTGTCCTCGAATCCTTTATCCTTATAAATGCGTTCTTCGATGAAGATTTTCTCAAGGGAAGCAAATAAGAGGCTTTCCTGTAGTTCCGACTTGTGAATCTCCAGTTCCCGACGTAAAAGGTCCATCGTGGTATCGGCAGAAGTTTTCAAGACTTCTGAAACATTCAGGAAGTTAGGCTTTTCTTCACGGACCACACAGCAATTGGGTGATATGCTGATTTCACAGTCACTGAATGCATATAGCGCGTCGATGGTCTTATCAGAAGAGACACCAGGTGCAAGGTGAACCAGAATCTCTACATTTTGGGCAGTGTTGTCATCCACCTTACGGATTTTGATTTTGCCTTTGTCGTTGGCTTTCAGGATGGATTCTATAACGGAGGAGGTAGTCCTGCCGTAAGGGATTTCAGAGATGACCAAAGTTTTGGAATCCAGTTTGCTGATTTTGGATCTGACCTTGACTGCACCACCGCGTTCACCATCGTTGTATCTGGAAACGTCTATGTAACCGCCGGTCTGGAAATCCGGAAATATTTCAAAATCCTCGCCTTGCAGATAGGCAATCGAGGCATTGATAAGCTCATTGAAGTTGTGTGGCAAAATTTTGCAGGACAGACCGACTGCAATACCTTCCACACCTTGTGCCAGCAAGAGTGGGAACTTGACCGGCAGGCAAATAGGTTCTTTATTCCTGCCGTCATAGGATGGTTTCCATTTGGTGGTCTTGGAATTGAATACGACGTCCAGGGCAAATTTGGAAAGCCTTGCTTCGATGTAACGAGGAGCAGCTGCTCCGTCACCAGTCAGGATATTTCCCCAGTTTCCCTGGCAATCTATCAGTATGTCTTTCTGACCCAATTGTACCAAAGCATCTCCGATGGAAGCATCACCGTGAGGGTGAAACTGCATGGTTTGTCCGATGATGTTGGCCACTTTGTTGTATCTGCCGTCGTCAATTCTCCTCATGGCGTGAAGGATACGACGCTGTACAGGTTTCAGCCCATCTTCAATATGTGGTACGGCGCGCTCCAGAATAACGTACGAAGCATAATCCAGAAACCAGTTCTGATACATTCCTGAAAGCTGATGTTTGACGCTGACGTCTTTATAATCGGGCACCTGATATTCCGAATGTCCGCCATCAGTGGTGTCTGTTTCGGATTCTTCTGATATGTTGAGTGTTTTTGCTTGGCTGGTATCGACTTCTTCCATTTCGCCATCTGGAATAGGTTCGTTGTCCTTGTCGTTATCTTTCATAGAAAATTGCTGCTAAATATGTATTTTTTACGCTTTTGCAGGCGTCAAGTGCAAATATAATTCAAAATAATCACTTACTTTGCAGCCGTAGAAAAAATAATCAGAATAATAATGGCTCAGCAAGAAGACGTATTTAAGAAGTTAGTATCTCATTGTAAGGAATACGGTTTTGTCTTTCCTTCAAGTGAAATCTATGACGGACTGGCAGCCGTGTATGACTACGGCCAGATGGGTGTGGAACTGAAAAATAACATCAAGAAATATTGGTGGGATTCCATGGTGTTGCTCAATGACAATATCGTTGGTATTGATTCTTCCATTTTTATGCATCCGACCATTTGGAAGGCGTCCGGTCATGTAGATGCATTCAATGACCCTTTGATTGATAATAAGGATTCCAAAAAACGTTATCGGGCAGATGTACTCATTGAGGACCAACTTGCAAAATACGATGATAAAATTGATAAAGAGGTCGCCAAAGCTGCCAAGCGTTTTGGCGATAGCTTCGATGAAGCTCAGTTTCGTTCTACAAACACCCGTGTTATCGAACATCAGGAGAAGAGGGAAGCCTTGCATTCCCGGTTTTCAAAAGCATTGAATGCCGGCGATTTAGAAGAATTGAGACAAATCATCGTTGATGAGGAAATTGTTTGTCCCATTTCCGGGACCAAAAATTGGACAGAAGTTCGTCAGTTCAACCTGATGTTCTCTACAGAAATGGGTTCAACTTCTGATGGAGCTCTGAAAGTTTACTTACGTCCGGAAACGGCTCAGGGTATTTTTGTAAATTACTTGAATGTTCAGAAGACCGGCCGTATGAAGATTCCATTTGGTATTGCCCAGATCGGTAAAGCTTTCAGAAATGAAATCGTTGCCCGTCAGTTCATTTTCCGTATGCGTGAATTTGAACAGATGGAAATGCAATTTTTCGTGAAGCCCGGAACAGAGCTTGATTGGTTTGCCAAATGGAAGGAAAACCGCCTGAAATGGCACAAGGCTCTCGGTTTGGGTGACCAGAAATATCGTTTCCACGACCACGACAAATTGGCCCATTACGCCAATGCTGCAACAGATATCGAATTTGAAATGCCTTTTGGTTTCAAGGAAGTGGAAGGCATTCATTCCCGCACAAATTTTGATTTGTCCCAACATGAGAAATTTTCCGGCAAAAATATCAAATACTTTGATCCTGATTTGGGTGAAAGCTATACACCCTATGTCATTGAGACATCCATCGGTGTTGACCGTATGTTCCTGAGTATCATGGCCGGTTCTTATGTAGAAGAGCAGCTGGAAAATGGTGAAACCCGTGTGGTTTTGCAATTACCGGCCGCCTTAGCCCCAATCAAGTTGGCTATACTTCCTTTGATCAAGAAAGACGATCTTCCTGAATTGGCAAAAGAAATCATGGATGATCTCAAGTTTGATTTCAAATGCCAGTATGATGAAAAGGATTCCATTGGAAAACGTTACCGTCGTCAGGATGCCATCGGAACTCCTTTCTGCGTAACTGTTGACCATCAGTCTTTAGAAGATAGGACCGTAACCATCCGTCACCGTGACAGCATGGAACAGGAACGTGTAGCTATCTCCGAATTGAAAGCTATTATTTCGGCCGGAGTAAGCATGAAAGAATTGTTCAAGAAGTTGGTGAAATAAAGTCTGGCTTTCTAACATAAACAAACGGGCGAATCTGAAAAGATTCGCCCGTTTGTTTAATGATAAAAGTGACTTTTAATTGTCTGAAACGATTTCCTTCAATTCGATATCGAATATCAATGTGGAATAGGCAGGTACGTTAGAATTGTCGAAATTGCCATATCCCAGATAGTAGGGGATGAAAATTCTCCATTTGTCTCCAACGGACATATACTGTATGGCTATATTCCAACCTTCAATCACATCACCTCCAATTTTGAAATCATAATCGCTGTCGCTGTTAAAAGCATCATCAGTATTCAGTTCGGGCACATTTTCGTATGAAATGGTGTCATTATATATCCAGGCCGTATAAGAAACGTTCACTACGTTTCCAAAAATT
The DNA here is from genome assembly GCA_023230125.1 of Bacteroidales bacterium. Lineage (GTDB taxonomy): Bacteria > Bacteroidota > Bacteroidia > Bacteroidales > UBA1402 > UBA8389. The sequence continues at coordinate 7,635 of JALNXZ010000046.1, forward strand.
GGTAGCTTTTCTCCGGAGCCTTCTTTGATGATCTGATAGCAAACTCCTGAATAACCATTGATTGAATCTCCGATTGCATGAACGTTCGGTACCTTCTTTATTCTATTATAAAAGGCCAGATTATCATTTCTCCATTTATCAGCCGAATCTTCGGAGCAAGAACTAAAAGCGATAGCAACAGAGCAGATAGCGAGTAAATAAATCCAAATTTTCTTCATATAAATGTTTTTTTCTTGAATATTCATTGACAACTTTATTATAAAACCGGAAGACTGGTTCCGTTAATTTTCTGATATAGATCAAGGGCGTAAATGTCTGTCATACCCGAAATATAGTCGAGGACAGCCTGAATGCGTCCGTAAACTGTTTCCGACCTGACTTCGTATTGCTGCGGAATGCGTGCCAGAAGGACTTTGGAATAGGCATGTTCCGGGTAATTAACTGCAGATAGTATTTCTTCAAGTAAGGTCTTGATGATTTTGTATCCGGCCAGCTCAATATCGAGCACATCCGACGATTGGTAAATATTTTTTACAGAAAGTTTTGTACAGTTTTCATAGGCAGAACATGACTTTTGGTTCATTCTCTGAATAAGTGTCCCGTCAAATGTTCCGTTTAGAATTTCTGATTCATTTTCCACAAAAGTTTCAGAGCAGGCTTCAACCAAGCGGCCAATCACACAAGACCGTAAGTAAGCAATCAGTTCATTGACATCTTCCACGAGATGCATCGTTTCATGGATGTGTGACAGGCGGGGGTCGGAGAAAAAGTTCAATAAAAGCGTCTTTATTTCTTCTGTGCTGATGAGTTTAAGCTTATGAGCATCTTCCATATCCATGATCTGGTAGCAAATGTCATCAGCTGCTTCAACAAGATAAACAAGTGGATGACGTTTGAAACATAGAGATTGACCAGGTACCTGAATCAGACCCAGTTCTCCGGCAATTTTTCCGAAGCTTTCTGACTCACTCGTAAAAAATCCAAATTTGGAATGTTTGTTTGAAGTAAGTGTAGAAGCATAAGGATATTTGACGATAGAAGCCAGTGTGGAGTAAGTCAGGGCAAAACCTCCCGGACGTCTTCCATTGAAAGTATGTGTCAGCAGTCTGAAAGCATTTGCATTGCCTTCAAAATGACTGAAATCATTGAATTCTGATTCTGAGAGTACCTTGCTCCATTTTTGACCGTTCTCTTCAGAAAAATAAGATGCGATGGCTTTTTCCCCGGAATGTCCGAAAGGTGGATTTCCCAGATCATGAGCCAGACAAGCAGCCGAAACGATGGACCCGATTTCGGTGAGCAACTCTTCATGTACAATCTGATGCTTTTCACGCAACAACTTTGTTACAGCCAATCCGAGAGAGCGACCCACGGAAGAAACTTCCAGACTGTGAGTTAACCGGTTGTGTACGAAGACGCTGCCCGGTAACGGAAAAACCTGTGTCTTGTTTTGCAGGCGGCGGAAAGGAGAAGAGAAAATCAACCTGTCATAATCCCTTTGGAATTCGCTTCTGTCATGGACGCGTTTATCCTCATACGCTTCATTTCCAAAGCGTTTTGATGATAAAAGTTTATCCCATTGCATTTGCTGATCCGTCATTTTACGAGTTGATTCCTAGGGTGAAAATCATTTGTGCTGCAAATGTAGGCAAAACAAAATATAAAAACACTTAAATAATCGGTACACATATAGGTTTCAACGTTTTTTAGTACTTTTGACCCTTATACAAATCAAAGAA
>JALNXZ010000047.1 GCA_023230125.1 Bacteroidales bacterium
TAAGTTTAAGGTCGCAGGGAAATATATGAAAATGATCCTTTGCAGCAAGCATCCATCACTTCTTATCTTTGATATTTATAGATTGAGCTATCTTTGCAATCTATCTCTGAACCAACAGAAAACAGCAGCTACAAAAAACAGGCAGAGATGAAAGTGTCTATAATCATTCCCGTATACAATGTTTCAGGTTATATTGAACGTTGCTTGGATGCAGTCCTTTGCCAGACGTATTCCAATATCGAATGTATCTTTGTGGATGATTGTTCACCAGACAATAGTATGGAGCTGATTTTAAAAAAGACATCGTCTTATTCAGGTCATATCAGCTTTATATCGATTCACCACCCACAAAACAAAGGTTTATCCGTAGCCCGAAACTCCGGTATCAATGCTTCAACAGGAGATTATCTGTATTTTTTAGACAGTGATGATGAAATTCCGGAAAATAGTATAGAGGAATTGGTCCGTTTGGCAAAAAAATATCCGGATGTCGATATCGTTCAGGGAAGCTCAGATGTACTTGAAAACGGCCATCTCAACAAGATGTACCAACTTAAAGACACTTTGCCGGAATTCTCTGAAAATCATCGATGGCTGAAGAAAAAGGTACTGGAAAGAGTATGGATACCTGTTACTTCATGGAACAAACTGATTAGACGATGTTTTATCATAGATAATAAGATATTCTTTAAAGAAGGGCTCATTCACGAAGATGAGCATTGGACCTTCTTTGCTGCCAAATCCATAAAATCAATGGCATTCTGCAAAGTTACAACCTACCGGCATGAGATCCACGAAGGGACCATCATGACTTCCGATAGCCAAAAAAGCATTTCCAGCTGGCTTTATATTATTGAAGATTTTATGAATAATATAGACACAGACATGACTCGTATCCAAAGGAAAGTAATTCTAGAAGTGAGTTTTTGTAATCTGGTGCGCATCATCAGACAATCTTCCAATTTTTCTATCGGTGATATGCTGAATAAACAAAAGGAACTTCTCAAGCCATGTTTCAAAAATGCCTTAAAAAGATTTCAGATATTTGAGCTAATCCTGCTATCCTATTTCCACCTCCCGGTATGTCTGTTGAAATTTCTATGCATGAACAACATCAAAGGATTGTACTTCCGGATTTTAAAATATTTGGTTTAAACCTGAATCTTTATCCAGTTTTCCAGCGCAATGGTATTTTCTTCTCCCAACAGCCACTTGCCCGGTGCCACCACTTTCTTTTCCGGATGGTTGTTCAGATAGGCTCCCCACCAACTAAAGGAACTGTTTGAAATGATATGGTCCCTGCATTTTGACATCAGGGACACGTACCAGTAGGGATTGATAGCCTCATTTCTGATAAAAATGCTGTTTGAAGGGAGCTTGATATGAATCTTCACCCATTCCGGATCATCGGAAAACACATACAAGGTAAAATCGTCCAAGCCTTTTGTAAGCCGACAGATGGCTCTTTCATAATAATCCGGGGTACAGGCTCCAAATCTGTGGACAAAATCAGTAGAAAAAAAATCGCCTCTCCTCACATGTAGCGAGATGGCGTATGTTTTTTGGAAATCATCGCAATAATCCCCGATAAAATCAGGCATCGGTTCCTTGGGTTGAAAATATTCCGTATGGTCCATTATCTGTTTCACATATTTGTCCGTTTGCCAATAGCCATCAAAATAAAGGAATTTGTCATTGGAAGGAAAAGACAGATTCGCCTCATTGATTCTCCGGACAGATGGATTGAGGTTAAACAGGATTTTTTTGATATGATACCGAATGGATTTGTAATTGTAATATATCTTTTTGTCCGATATGACCGGCAAGTTGCTGATGATATCAATGGCACTCTCTCTGTATGTTGATCTGTATTTAAACCAACTCATGTCAAGATAAACTGTATCCTGATAATGTGCTTGCAGATATAAGGCAAAAGTATATTGGAACAATTGATTCCCAAAACCCGATGAAAGTCTGACTACGATCATTTAAAGCAAAATAATTGTTTGATTTTAGATTTTATTTGCCTGACTAGATAAACAAAGGGTTTATCCTTGAGTTTAAAGATATACATCAATCCAAGCATATCTTCTTTCTTCCGAAAAATGATGGCCGGATTTTTCGGAAAGTCCCATTCCTGAGGTCGACCATAATAGGTGGACAGACAAAGAGGCTTCTTGTCTACGAGATACCTGTTCAGATGTGACTCATCATTCTGAATAGCTATGATATTGTCTCTATAGTCTTCAGCAATGTTTCTGGCCATGACCTCTTTCAACTCCAGAAACTCTTTCGTTCTAGCGCCGAACAGTCCGCCTTGGTAATATTTAGAGCCTTCACCGTCTGGTATGCAGGCAGTTGAGAGCGGATTCCTATCATATGGGAGATCCGACAGTTTCTTATCATCATATATATGCCAGGATAAGTTCACCAAATAGTCCTGTTCGCTATACGGAAGCACTTCATCCGGCAAGATATTTTTCAAAAAAAGGGTGTTCGCATTAAAAAAGAAACAAAAATCACTTTCAGAAAGCGCACCTGTGATTTTATCAAAAAAGGAAAAACGATCCAGCGTATTACGCGGCCAACAATGATTTTCTACCGGAATGAGATGGACATGCTTCTGAGCAGCAATTCCGGCAGAATCGGTAAATACGTAGTACTCTTTTGGCATTCCATTCAGAAAATGGCATTCACAGGATGAATGAAAATCTTCCCAGAATAGGTCATATTTGCCCAAGGCTATGTAAAGGATGGCTATTTTGTACATGCATCTCCCCTTTTGAATATCCGATAAATCTTGAAAACAATCCAGTGAGTCCATTTATTTTGTGTACAGACATACATGATCTTTTGCTTGACACTTAACGGTATGCCATACCCTTTGACATCGCTTATGATATTGTTCATCCATTCCTTGTCTTTGGTCATAAAAGCATGGAAAATGAAGTTTGGAAGGTTTTTTTTGATATATGGACCTAAACTTCCAAGTTGTATGCCAAGATTTTGAGCCAGTAAAAGTGTCTGAATAAAAACATGATAAGAAAAGCCCTTCAGGCAAGCTCCCAACTCTTCATAATGGGTTACAGATTGCTCAAGAACCCTATACACCATCAGTTCTTCACTCATCAGATAAAAAGGGCCTTTCATCAACAAACCGAGTGTAATGGGAAGGTCCTCGCAGACTACCTTTTCTCCGCGAAACAAATCCAAGTCGTTCTCAATGACAGCCTTTGTCCAATTTGTCCTGAAACAAGACGTCGATAGTACCACTCTGGGGAAATTACGTTCATTCAGATAATCCCTGACTGCATTTTGACCGTAATATTCCGGATCAAACCAGTCTTCACTCCTTCCTGACTTGTTTGTATCCAACAAATGATCTTTCTGATGGAATACCTGCCAATTACCACAGACTAGACTAACATCAGGATGTTGCTCCAGTAATTCAACTTGCCGCCTTAACTTATCTCTAGTCAGCCAATAATCGTCTCCGCCACAGTCAGCCAGATATTTTCCCTTTGCCTGATCCAGCAAATCAAAATAATTGTTGATTAGCCCTTTATTCTTCTTGTTCAGAAATAGACGGATTTTATCAGGATTATTTTGAGCATATTCAAGACAAATAGTTCTAGTCCCGTCGATGGAACAATCTTCGCCAATCAATATCTCATAATCAAAAGGACATTCCTGCATCAGCAAACTTTCAAGCGCTTTACCAATATATGCTTCCTGATTGTATGTAATCACCAGGATGGAAACCATCGGAATCGTATTCATCTTTAATATTCATTGAAGTACGTATGGCAAAGTTACTCAAATAATTCAAAAATCGGATTTGTCAATCAGAAAATGCTGTCCTATCCGATATTTACAAGGGATTTTCAACGTTTCAAAAATATTCGTCATACATTCATTGATCTGATATTTCAGTCTTTAATTCAGGAATTTTACATATTTGTTGTACTTTTGTAAAAAATCTTAAATGAACCATGAAGAAACCTGACAGTTTGGTTTTTGTATCCATTATCGTTCCGGTCTACAACCGTGAAGATACTATAATGCGTACTCTTCATTCAATTTTTGATCAGATTTACAGACCTATAGAACTGATTCTTGTAGACAACAACTCACAGGATCGTTCTTATGAAACTTGCAAGGATTTTCAGGATAAGTACAGCCATATATTTTTTCGCATTAAAGTGATCCAGGAAACAAAAAAAGGTGCCAATGCGGCCCGTAATGCGGGATTGGCAATAGCAACCGGTGAATACATCATGTTTTTTGATTCAGATGATATCATGTATAATGATTGCGTGGCAAATGTTGTCGGTGACCTAATCATTGAAAAATTCCCCACTGCCACTGCCTATCCATTTTTTATCAAATTCCCGGACGGAACCCTGTCAAGACGTCCGCATATTTATTCAAAAAAGCCGGCAGACCAACTTTACACGACCATCATTCCCACCCATGGCATTTGTATCAAAAGAGAGATGCTGAATGAAATCGGTCCATGGGATGAGCAATTGGAACGTTGGCAAGACTTGGAATTCGGCTTCAGAGCCCTGCTTCACATCAAAGATCTCAATTGGTTTACAGCAAAGCCTTTATATGAAGTGCAATACCATGACGACTCCATCAGTGGCAATAGCTACTTCACCGATCATGAAAAGTTGTATGCTTCACTGATTAAGATTGATGCCGTCATCAAAGAACAGGTAGAAAGCAAACATAAGCGCAAACAACAACGCGCATTGTGTTACAAGATTTGTTCCGTGGCCTCGCAAATACGAAAGGAAGGGCATCCGGAACTTGGCAATATTTATCTGCAAAAAGCACTCCAACACTTGCCAAAATCAAGAAGAAGACTGGCAACATGTTTGTTGCATTTTCAATTCAATTATGAAGGAAAAGGTGGCCGCGGATTTTGGAAAATTGCCAGAATATTGATATAGCCTAAAAATTGAATCTATTGATGCAACTGCAAAGATATTCAGCCTCACAAAGAGTAAAAATCGGAGAGACAGGCAAGCTCAACTCCATTCGATGGATGCTTTCCGTGATTGGGAAACTTTGCTGATTCCTTTCTGCAAAGGCAGCTTGCTTGTGTGGAGGTACCGGATAATGGATTTGCGTCTGAATGTCATTGTCATCCAGGTAAGCTTGCAGTAAATCCCTTTGATCACTCAAAACAGGGAATATGTGGAAAACGTGTGCATTCCAATCCTTCACTTCTGGCAAAATCACCTTGGCATTCTTGATATGGTCCAAATAAAAACGAGCCAAATCCCGGCGATGATTGTTGTCCTGATCCAGACGATGCAACTTAACCCTCAATACGGCAGCATGAATCTCATCAAGCCGTGAATTAAGTCCCTGATATCTAAAAACATATTTTTCATCAGACCCGTAATTGGCCAGAACCCTAACGCAATCAGCCAAGTCTGCATCATTGGTGGTAACACAACCACCATCACCTAGACAACCCAGATTTTTTCCAGGATAAAAACTAAATCCAGCAGCATCACCCAAATTACCGGTCTTTACGCCATGATAAAGGGCTCCATGTGCCTGTGCAGCATCCTCAACGACCTTTAAGTTATACCTCAAAGCAATACGTTTGATATTTTGCATATCTGCACATTGCCCGTATAAATGCACTGGAAGGATTGCTTTGGTTCTATTGGTAATGACAGCTTCTACAGCATTTGGATCAAGATTGAATGTTTTTGGATCAGGTTCCACCAATACAGGTTTCAAATTATTTCTGGTAATGGATAAAATACTGGCAATAAACGTATTGGCAGGAACAATCACTTCATCACCTTCCTGCAGGATTCCAAGTTCCTTCCAAGCCTTAAAAATCAATGTCAAGGCATCCAGACCATTGGCCACCCCTATACAGTAAGACACGCCACAATAAGCAGAAAATTCTTTTTCAAATGCTTTGACCTCATCACCAAGGAGATACCATCCAGAAGACAATACTCTTTGGATGGCCTGAGAAAGTTCAGGTTCAAAAGAATCATTGACTTTTTTTAAATCCAAAAATTTCATCCGCGATTAAATTTTTAATATTGATAAAAGTATCATTTTTAAAATCTATTTGACAGATACTTACGAATTTTTTCAAGATCTTCAGGGGTATCCACTGCAAGATTTTCAAGATCTGTTATGGCTGTTTGAATATGATATCCGTTTTCAATCCAGCGCAATTGTTCCAGAGACTCTGCCAATTCCATCGGAGACTGAGGCAGAACAGCTATTTCAGCCAATGTGTCCCTGTGATAAGCGTAGATGCCGATATGCTTGTAAAAGCAACCTTTATTCAGCCATTCTTCCGGAGGCACTCCTCTTAGGAATGGGACCACAGACCGACTGAAATACATGGCTTCCCTTTTGAGATTCAGCACCACCTTTGGCGAGTTGGAATTCTGAAGGGCATCCAGGCCATCTTTTTCTGTAAAAGGTTTGACCAGAGTCGCCAAACGGGTATTTGACGAAACGAAACAAGCTTTCAATGCTTCGATCTGTTCTGACCGAATAAAGGGCTCGTCACCCTGAATATTGATTACCACGTCATAATCACCGCCAATCTTTTGAGAAGCTTCCAAGCAACGATCCGTACCACTGCGGTGCATATCGGACGTCATCACCACTTTTCCTCCAAAACCTTTTACTGCTTTCTGGATCCGTTCATCATCCGTTGCCACCCAAACATCATCCAGACAAGACGAGACCTGCTCATAAACACGTTGGATCATTGACTTCCCACCAATATCTGCCAAAGGTTTTCCGGGAAACCGGGTCGAAGCATACCTGGCAGGAATGATTCCTAGAAATTTCATACGCACTTTTTTTATACAAATATACTTTTCCTGCCTAAGAAAACGAACACTGAAACGTCTTTTTATTTTTCAGAGACGGAAGAATGTAAAGTAAAATGAAAGTCTGTTTCAAAAATAAACAATCATATTTAAGCAATACAAGCCTTTGTTTCTGCGTTATGCTTGTTATATTTGTGGTCTAAAAATTTCATACGGTTTTAACGGATCAATCATAGAATCATGAAACGAGCCCATGATTTATCGCTCACTCAAGTGCACAATTATTTGGCGAGTTCCATCGAATACCTAAATGTTAAATTTGAAATAATGAGATGAAATCAACCATCAATGACATCAAAGTCATCAGCTTTCCAAAAATTGAGGAATCCAGTGGAAACCTTTCTTTCATCGAGGAGGGACAACACATTCCTTTCAAAATTGAACGCACCTATTGGATATATGATGTTCCCGGCGGACAGGTCCGGGGGGCACATGCTTTCAAAAAACAACAAGAACTTATTGTGGCACTTTCCGGCAGTTTCGATGTAGTGGTTGATGATGGCGTTCAGAAAAAGATCTTTTCACTGACCCGTTCTTATTACGGTTTATATTTACCTCCCGGCCTTTGGCGAGAAATGGAGAATTTCTCTACCAATTCCCTGGCCGTGGTACTTAGTTCAACCAAATACTCGGAAGAAGACTATATCACAGATTATCAAGAATTTTTAAATTACAGGCAATGATGGACAAATCAACAATATGCGACTGTGATGTATTGCCACTGAGCAAAATACACAACCGGGCAGGGAACATCACCATTGTTGAAGGACATGTCAATGTTCCATTCTCCATACGAAGGATTTATTATTTGTATGACATTCCAGGAGGAGAAAGCCGGGGTGGACATGCCCACAAAGAGCTTTATCAGCTGATTGTGGCTGCAAGCGGAAGTTTTGATGTCCTGCTCGATGATGGACTCAACAAAAAGATCATCAGGCTAAACAGACCGGATTATGGGCTCTTAGTCGTTCCAGGCATCTGGCGTGAGCTCTTCGAATTTTCCTCGGGTTCCGTTTGCCTGGTTCTTGCTTCCGAAAAGTATGACGAAGATGATTATTTAAGAGAATACGATTATTTCAAGACATGGAAATCAAAAGATAATGTCTGAACAGCAAAGTTCATACAGGCAAATCATTAAAGCAACCTCCCTGTTTGGAGGGGTACAGGTATTCAATATCCTGATACAAATCATTCGTTCAAAAGTCATAGCTATACTTTTGGGCCCTTCAGGAATGGGTATTATCGGATTGCTTAACTCCACGACCACTTTCATCAGTAGTCTCACCAACTTTGGACTAGGCACCAGTGCCGTGAAGAATGTTTCAGAAGCCAACTTTTCCAGAAACACAGAACGTATATCCTCCATCGTCACTGTTCTAAGGCGTCTGGTCTGGATAACGGGGCTATTAGGAACAATCTTCACCATCATCTTTTCTAAATGGCTCAGTCAGATTACTTTCGGCAATGAAAAATACACATCCGCATTCATCTGGATTTCTGTAAGTTTGCTTTTCAACCAGTTGAGCAGCGGACAGATGGTCATCATACAAGGTATGCGAAAACTGAAACTTTTGGCTAAGGCCAACTTGTCAGGCAGCACCCTTGGGCTGTTTGTCACTCTGCCACTTTATTTTTTCATGGGGTTAGACGGTATTATCCCTGGTATTATCGGAACCTCACTAATATCCATGCTTGTTTCTTTTTTCTATTCAAGAAAAATACCAGTCGTACCTGCTCAAATCTCAGTGTCCAAAACCCTGAAAGAAGGAAAAAGCATGCTCCAAATGGGATTTCTGATAAGTCTAAGCGGCTTATTGACTCTTGGGGCATCCTATATCTTAAGGATTTTTATCGGCCGAATTGGAGGAACTGCTGAAGTGGGGCTTTACACAGCCGGTTTTGCCATCATCAACTCCTATGTCGGATTGATCTTTAATGCTATGGGAACGGATTATTACCCCAGACTTTCAGCTATAGCAAATGATAACAAAAAATGCGCTGAAACCATCAGTCAGCAATCAGAAATCGGCATATTAATCCTGGCTCCCATCATTGTCGCTTTTCTGATATTTATCAAATGGGTGATCATTATTCTATATTCCAATCAATTTATTTCAGTGAGCGGAATGATCTATTGGGCATCATTCGGTATGTTCTTCAAAGTAGTGAGTTGGGCCATCGCGTTTGTCTTTTTGGCCAAAGGGGCCAGCAAATTGTTTTTTTGGAACGAGCTGATCTCAGGAATCTACATACTCATTCTCAACTTGTTGGGATATCATTATATGGGTTTGACCGGACTTGGGATTTCATTTGCTGTCGGATACTTGATCTATTTATTCCAGGTGTACACCGTCAGTAGAATTCAATATGGATTCAGCTTAAACAGGGATTTCAT
>JALNXZ010000048.1 GCA_023230125.1 Bacteroidales bacterium
GAAAAATATTCCTCTTTCCATTAAGGAAATACAGCCGAATCTTCTGCTTAGCGTACCGGCACTTGCGAAAACTTTCAAGGGAAATATTGAAAAAGGCGTTCGGGAAAAAGGTCCGATGGTTGAAAAGCTTTTCCGTTTAGGATTGAAAGTAGCTATTGCTTACAATAAGGAAGGCTATAACCAAGGAACAAAAAGCACGTTTGTGCTGAAACCTTTGGTCAAGTTTTTCGACCATGTCGTTTTTTCCAAATTACGGGGAGCTATGGGTGGTAAGCTTGACTTCTTTGTCGGGGGAGGCGCATTGCTTGACATCGATATGCAAAAATTCTGGTATGCCATTGGTATCCCAATGTTTCAAGGTTATGGCTTGTCCGAGGCTACTCCTGTGATTTCGGCCAATGGTTTGAAAAAACATAAGCTTGGATCTTCAGGTTTTCTTGTGAAGAACCTGGAAATGAGCATTCGTGATGAAAAGGGAAACATTCTTCCTGTAGGTCAAAAAGGAGAGATGGTCATTAAAGGAGAAAATGTGATGGCTGGCTACTGGAAGAATCCTGAATCGACAGCCATGACCATCAAGGATGGCTGGTTATATACTGGGGATCTTGGAGCCATGGATAAAGATGGTTTCCTATATGTATATGGCCGTTTTAAGAGCTTACTTATAGCCAGTGATGGTGAAAAATATAGCCCGGAGGGGATAGAAGAGTCCATGGTGACACTTTCACCATATATCGACCAGATTATGTTGTACAACAACCAAAGCCCATATACTGTAGCGTTGGTCGTTCCTGCTAAGGATGCATTGAAACGGATAATTTCCAATTATGATACCTCCGAAGGGAAAAAAATGGCCATTGAACTGATTCAAAAATCGGTCAACGCATTCAGAAAGAATGGTGCTTATGAAGGAATGTTTCCGGAGCGCTGGATACCTGCTGCATTTGCCATCCTTCCTGAAGGTTTTACGGAACAGAACCAGATGATGAACAGCACGATGAAAATGGTACGTGGTAAGATTGAGAAACATTATGCCAAAAGATTGGATCAACTGATGACAGCAGAAGGCAAAAATCCTTTTAATGAAAAAAATATTGACGCTTTAAAATAATATTAATTAATAAAACAAATCCGGAATATATACGGGCTTGTTTCAAGATGACCATATAAAATGAAGAAGACCATTATCGATCTTTTTGACGAAACAGTCAATCACTATTCCGAGAGACCTTTTCTTTTTGAACGTGGGGAAAAGGAATTTCAGTCCATCACATATAAGGATACTCATGATTTAGTTTACCAGCTTGGAGGTGGTATCATGTCTCTCGGTCTTAAAAAGGGTGAACGTATGTCCTTGCTCATGGAAGCATGCAACAACTGGATTATCAGCGAAATGGCCATATTGTATGCCGGAGGCACAAACGTACCAATTTCCATCAAATTGGTTGAAGCAACTGATTTAGTGTTTCGCCTCAATCATTCAGAAGCCCGCTTTGTATTGACATCAAAAACGCAGTTGGAAAAGATTAGAGTTATTAGGGACAGACTCGAAACTGTTGAAAAAGTCATTGTATTGGGCGTAAAACCTGAAGATCTTCAGGATGGAGAAATGACCTTTGACGAATTATATGCCATTGGAAATCGTTATAATATAAATAACCCCGGAGCAATCAAATCCATGTCTCTAAGTGTTCAAAACGATGATTTAGCCAACATATCCTATACTTCAGGTACTACGGCCGATCCCAAAGGTGTCATGCTCACTCATCGTAATTTTACAGCCAACGTGGAGCAATGCTTATCCGTTGTTGCTATTCCGGAATTTGCCAGAACGCTGATCATTTTGCCTCTGGATCACTGTTTTGCCCATGTCACTGCCTTATATACTTTTATGGCTCAAGGTGGTAGTATTGCAACAGTACCGGTTGGCAAGAACTTTGTCGAATCGATCAAGAACATACCAAGATCGATGAACGAATTTCAGCCTGAGATTATCATGACAGTTCCGGCTCTAGCCAAAACTTTTAGAAATAACGTAGAAAAAAATGTTCGTGAGAAAGGTAAATTATCCGTATTGGTTTTCAACCTTGCGATGAAGTTGACCATCGCTTACAACAAGGATGGTTATAACAAAGGTACAAAAGGGACCTGGATACTCAAACCACTGGTTATCCTCATCAATAAGAAACTCTTCTCCAAGATGCGTTCAGCCATGGGTGGCAAGCTTAAAATCTTCGTTGATGGAGGCGCCTATCTGGATATTGACATGCAGAAATTCTGGTATGCCGCCGGTATCCCTATGCTACAGGGTTATGGACTGTCAGAAGCAACTCCGGTCATTTCTTGCAACAAGATTGATTTCCATAAGCTTGGAACATCCGGCCAGATTGTAAAAGGTTTGGATGTGACCATTCGAGATGAAAAAGACCATATTCTTCCTGTAGGTCAAAAGGGGGAGATTGTCGTGAAAGGTGAAAATGTGATGGCCGGCTATTGGAAAAATCCGGAAGCTACTGCCGCAACCGTTAAGGATGGTTGGTTACACACCGGTGATCTTGGTTGTATGGATGAAATGGGATTTCTCTATGTGTTCGGCCGTTCCAAGAGTCTGCTGATTGGCAACGATGGCGAGAAATACAGCCCGGAAGGGATAGAAGAATCCATCACGACACTTTCTCCATCTATCAATCAAATTATGCTATATAATAACCAAAGCCATTATACGGTGGCTCTGATTTACCCGGACATGGATGCCTTGAGACGAACCATTTACAATTTTGATACACCTGAGGGCAAGAAGGAGGCCATTAGACTGATTCTACAATCAATCAATCAATTCCGAAAAGGAGGAAAATATGAATCCATGTTTCCGGAACGTTGGTTACCATCCGCTTTTGCTCTTCTATCTGAAGGGTTCAATGAAAATAACCAGTTAATGAACAGCACAATGAAAATCATGCGTTCGAGAATTGAAAAAATGTATGAAATCAAACTTCAATATATGTTTACTCCGGAAGGTAAGAAACCATATAATGAGGAAAACTTCAAGGCTTTGAATTAGAATCCTCATTCACTTTTCTTGTTAAATAATCTCCCAATTAAACCCTTATGAAACGAGCCCAGAATCTTTCGCTCATACAAGTGAATTATTTGGGGAATTCCATATGACTTTAAATAAAAAATGATTATCATATGAAAAGTGGAATATTTGAGATAGTTATCCTATAAATAAAATGAGTGCCCCCCCGATAAATCAGTAGGGAGGGCACTCATTTTATTTTGATTTACAACGTCTTATTTGGCAAAAGTCAAACCATTCAGCTTATTCCATCCTCCACGTGTGAAATCTGGAATTTCTACAGGCATGGAATTATTATCAAGTGATATTTCTGACAAAGGTATCAGGCAACACCATTCAGCCAAGTCATAAACATCCATGTCTAATGGCAGACCTTTCTGAAGACAATGGATCAAACGATAATTCAAAATGAAATCCATACCGCCATGGCCACCAACTTCCTTGGCCAAATCTTCGATATCGATAGCAATGGGGTTTTTGTATTTATTCATCAAGTCTTCTTTTACCTTTTCGGGCATAAAGTTATGAGCACTGAAATCTTCAATACTTTTTGGAGCGACATCCCCACCAATATCTTTTTTATCTATGGCCAATCCTTCTACTGGATATTTATTGGCAAATCCCTTGGTGCCGGTGAGTTGATACATGCGGCTATAGGGACGGGGAGATGCGATGTTGTGTTCAATCAGGATGGATTTCTGTTTCTCCGTATAAATCATGGTCATGGTCTGTTCTCCATTTCTGAAGTCTTTGGCATCTTCTCCTGTCTTATCTTTGATGTAAGCAGGATTGCTGATGGGTCTGGTATCCATGGAAACCAGATAATTCAACTTATCTCCACGATGAATGTTCATAGCCTGACAAATTGGTCCTAAGCCATGGGTCGGGTAAACATCGCCACGATGTTTGCGGTTAAAATCCAACCTCCAATTGTTCCAATATTTAGGCCAATAAGATTGAAGGCAATGGATATAAGCACCTTCCCCGTGGAAGACTTCACCCAGCAAACCTTGCTGTACCATGTTCAGAGTGGTTAGTTCAAAGAAATCATAGACACAGTTTTCAAGCATCATACAGTGCTTCCTGGTCTGTTCCGAGGTATTGATCAACGCCCAGATTTCATCCAAACTCGTGGCTGAAGGGACTTCGATAGCGACATGTTTGCCGTCTTTCATGGCCTGAACACCAATGGTGGCATGGTGTAACCAATCGGTTGCCACATAGATCAGGTCTACATCTTTAAGAGCTGTCACTTTGCGCCAGACAGTAGTGTCTCCGTAAAATTCTTTGGCTTTTGGAAAACCTCTTTTCACCAACATTTCGTTGACCTTTTTTGTGTTTGCTTCCAAAACATCGCAAAGAGCGACAATCTCAACACCGGGAATATACGTCATCGCTTCTACAGCTCCGGGCCCACGCATACCTAAACCTATGAATGCCACACGGACGGTTGGAATTGGTTCGCAAGCCAGAGCCAATACATCCTGTTGACCTTCAGGACGAACCGGTACCGACGTCTTAATCATTTGAGCGGAAGCATTTACTTCTGCAAACATAAAGCACCCGATTAAGATCGTTGTAATTAAATTTTTATTCATAACTGGTAGTCAATTAAGTGGTTAAATCTGTAAAGTTGTTTTATTATTTTATTTTCCGCTATTTTCATAAATCTCTGCCAACTTCTTCACCAAATCTTCACCACGAAGATTTCTGGCAGCAATTTTACCCGATGGATCTATTAACACATTTGAAGGGATTTTGCTGACATTGTAAAGCTTGGCTGGAGCACTATCCCAAAAGTTAAGGTCAGAGACGTTAACCCATGTCAAACTATCTTTAGCTATGGCATTTATCCAAGCCTCCTTGTTCCTGTCCAACGAAACGCCAAAAATTGAGAAACCCTGAGACTTGTATTTATTATAAGCTTTCAAAACATTGGGATTTTCTTTTCTGCAAGGTCCGCACCAAGAAGCCCAAAAATCAAGCAGGAGATAATTTCCAAAATGGTCTGACAGTTTGATGTTTTTCCCATCAGGTGTATCACAGATAAAATCAGGGGCTGGATTTCCTACATCCACATTTTTTTTGATGACTGCAGCATCTTTCAATATCTTGATATATGAAAGATCATTCAAAGATGTTTCAAATAAAGCCAGATTGGCTTCAATCTCCGAGCCTGACATATCCGTAGCAAACTCACGGTATAAGATATAGGCAGCAACCGGGGAAGCAGGATTGGCTTTAATCAAAGAGTCAATTTTCAATCCTTTCTTATTATGATATTGCACATAAAGGTCGTTGGCTGCTGAGCCTGTAATCTTTGCTGAATTTTTGTCATTCGTATCAATTTCTACTAATATCCGACTGTTTTCCAAAAAAATGTAGTATGGATATGCATCATCTCTTTTCAGACTTAATCCATACATGTCTGGATGTTGAACACTTCCATTAAAAATGAACTCACCATTAACTATCTCTGTAGAGTCGATGTTATAGAACGTTCTGTTGTGTAACCCTTTAAGGTATACAGTCTCGCCATCCACATTGATTTTACCGTGGATTCTATAATACGGTAGTTGGGTGAAGGATAGAAAGCCTAATGTGGCTATCACCAATAGTAAAGTTTTGTAGGTTGATTTCATGCTTGAGGTATATAATAATTTATACAAATATAACACTGTTGTCAGAAAAAAATGGTTTTTCATCAAAAAAATATAATTCTGTAGCCATCACTTTATTTTTTATGAAAAAGTTTAATTTTGTACATTTGTGATTAAGCACATTTATAACATTGCAAATATCAAAGGTTATTCAATGAAAATCAGGCTTAAAAAAATGAATTAATCTTAATTATGTTGAAAATAAAACAAGAGCCTCGTCCAAAAGGACAAAAAAGCGTATTGGGCCTTACCTGTAAACCTATAGAAAACATTCGTGTGGGAATTATCGGATTGGGAGCAAGAGGCTATCGGGCGTTAAATCGACTCATACGCATAGAAGGTGTAGAAATTGGGGCTCTATGCGATATGACACCTAAGAATATTGAAAACGCTCAGAATATATTACGAAAAAACCTTCTTGTTGCTGCTTCAAGTTATATAGGAGAAAATGCCTGGATGCAATTGTGCGACCGAAATGATATTGACCTGGTCTATATCTGCACTGATTGGCAAAGTCATACCCAGATTGCAGTTTATGCCATGGAGCACGACAAACACGCAAGTATTGAGGTCCCTGCAGCAATGACGATAGAACAATGCTGGCAATTGGTTGACACTGCAGAAAGAAAACAACGGCATTGCATCATGTTAGAAAACTGCTGTTATGACTTTTTCGAATTGGCTACGCTAAATATGGCTCAGCAAGGTCTTTTTGGTGAAATCATGCATACTGAAGGTGCCTATATCCATGATCTTAGGGAAAAAAATTTTACCAGAAACCTGAAAAGTGGATTTTATGACAATTGGCAACGGAAATTCATTACCAACCATACTGGAAATCCATACCCAACTCATGGACTTGGCCCAATTTGTCAAATAATGAATATACATCGTGGTGATAAGATGAATTATTTGGTATCTGTCTCAACCAAACAAGCTGGTCTGACACAATATGCCATAGAAAAATTTGGAGAAAAATCGTCGGAGGCCATGCAAAAGTATAATCAAGGTGACATGAATACCACCATCATCAAAACAGAAAAGGG
Source organism: Bacteroidales bacterium (assembly GCA_023230125.1). Classification (GTDB taxonomy): domain Bacteria; phylum Bacteroidota; class Bacteroidia; order Bacteroidales; family UBA1402; genus UBA8389. The sequence continues at coordinate 6,786 of JALNXZ010000048.1, forward strand.
CAAGACAATGATGATTCAGCATGATATAACAAGTCCACGGCCATATAGCCGAATCCATCTGATCAGTGGGACAAAAGGCTTTGCTCAGAAATATCCGAAAGTTCAAATTGCTTTGAGTCCGAACGCAAATAAGCCTTTGAAACAAAAAGAACTCAAATCCATGTTGATGGAATATGAGCATCCTTTAGTTAAAATGCTGGGCAAAAGTGCGGTAGCCATTTGCAAAGAAAGGGCCATGGACTATATGATGGATTCACGCCTCATTTATTGTCTGAGAAACGGACTACCTCTTGATCAGGATGTCTACGATGCCGCTGAATGGTCCTCTATTGTTGCCTTGAGTCAAATATCCGTTCTAAACAATGGTGAACCTGTTGAAATACCTGACTTTACGCGTGGGTTATGGAATGAATTGAAGGAACTTACATTTTTCACCCTTTGACAGGAGTATGATTTGATGCATTATAAATGACTTAAGTGACTATATATCAAAAATATCAGCATATATATCCATTTTACAATTTCTTGAAAAGTATGAATGCATAGCTATTCATTATCTTTGAATTTTTCACAAATAAAATTACCAGAAGGTGCTGAAGACCCTTTGAGATTGGTCAGGATAGGGAACTACGATGTTTGTGCTTGTATCGGGCAACACGTTGATAATACTTCTGAAATTGGTCACTTCATCATTTTAAACCACGATTTCGAAGAAGGCCGTTGGCGTATGAGATTCAAGTTGGAATAATTTTTCTTTCAAAGATCAGATAAAACTCAAAACGCAGTCTGTATCTGTTTAAAGCCAATCAGTCTGTCGAATCGTTCTCCAATATTCCTGTAATAAACATACACCTGATATTCATTTTCCGTTTCCCAATATGATCCTTCTAAGGTATGGGTTGTTGCATTGTTGGTCTTATTAGGCCTGTATAGGTATTGGTAATTATAGGCACCCTGTTTTAGCAAAAGGTCCTTTTCGTAGGCTTTGTGTTCAAAATTGTATATCATTTTACTTTTTGCGCCCAAACGATTTTCGGTCATATCTCCGTTCAGGAAGATGGCTCCATCCAAAAAGGGCTTATCCATTGGGAAAGAGAAATGTACCAAAAAATAATCAGAACCTATAAGGTCATCCATCGCCTCCTGACTGTGAATGAGAAAACGACCATTCTGATCCTTGTCATAAACATAGTCCATGGTCCGTAGTTCTGATGGTATTAGTTCAACATGATAATATGGATTGAAATATTCAATCTTGTAAACTCCAATGCCTGGATATTTGAAAGTAGTTATTTCAAACCTTCTGTATTCATTGCCACCTTCAAATATCAAATTTTCGTTGTGTTCATATCGAATAAGACCGGGCCCAACCATCAAGGGGGCAATATTTCTGACTTCATTGTCCAAACGATTATTTTGACGAACATAAACTTTTAGTTCACTCAAGGGTTGCTGTATATTGATTCCCCTCGGTCTAATATCAAAATTTAGTTGTTGGTTAGATTGTTTATAATCTATATCTGTTGTGGCAGTCGCACTTCCTTCAATGGACACTTTGTCTTCGGCTACCATAAAACAAGCGGTTAACAATGCTTCGCCCGATCCATCTCTGTCAAACACCGTTACGGCATAATTACCAGATAGAATCAAGCCCACGTTTGCGTTGGGTAACGAAAACTTATAGTGTGTATAAAGTGTCAAAGTGCTCACGGATTCTTCGCCAGCGTCGATATCATTTTCTGAAAATCCGTCAAGATATTCCAGCACATTTATGTCTGACTTTGTCCAGTCTGCGTTACAATGAATAACTTTGTAGGCATATCGTTTATAATCATGCGAAAGCTCATCAAATGATATCTCGATAGAATTGTTATAACCCATCTGAATGACCGGGACAGCGGACCAAATTCCATTTGGATAGATTGTTAGGCTGCGAATCTGTTCGCTATGGCTACCAGATTTAAATACCTGAGCTTGAACTGCGATTGTAGCCGAAACAAGCATAAAGACGATGGTGAAAAACCTTTGTTTAATCATGGCTAATTCAATTTTACAGGGGCAGGTAGATAATAACTTTACTTAAAGATAACAAACTTACATTTTTTTTTAGATACGAACTTGCATTTTGAACAAAAACTTGTATAAATCAAGACATCATATAACTACTTATGGACTTGCAAACTTTTACCGGACATAAAGTTAAGCTACATTCATAATAGATTCGTTTTTAATCCAATACTGTTCCCAGAATTCATCAATTGTCAGTTGACCTAG
>JALNXZ010000049.1 GCA_023230125.1 Bacteroidales bacterium
CTACCATCAGAAAAGATATTTTGCCTGAAATCCAGCATGATTTTGACTTCGAGTTCATTGGTTTGATCGGTCTTTCCGACCCCATCCGTCCTGAAGTGAAAAATGCCGTGCATGAGTGCTACAAAGCGGGTATCCGGGTCATTATGATTACTGGTGATTACCCAGTAACAGCCCAAAACATTGGCAAAGAAATCGGACTGAAGAATTATGCTCAATGTATGACCGGACCTGAAATTCAGGCAATGAGCGAAGAAGATTTGAGTGCGAAGATCAACAACATCAATATTTTTGCCAGGGTAGTGCCTGAACAGAAACTGAAAATTGTCAATGCGCTGAAGCTAAATGGCGAAATTGTTGCCATGACGGGTGACGGAGTAAATGACGCCCCAGCCTTGAAATCTGCGAATATTGGAATTGCCATGGGTGAGAGAGGTACTGATGTGGCACGTGAGGCTTCTTCATTGGTCTTAACCGATGATAATTTTTTGTCCATTGTCGGAGCCGTAAGGATGGGACGCCGTATTTTTGACAATATGCAGAAAGCTTTCGGATATGTTTTTGCCATACACGTACCCATTGCTGGTTTGTCCATGATTCCTGTCTTTTTCTCAGATGCTCCCCTATTGCTGTTCCCGGTACATGTGGCATTTCTAGAACTGATCATCGATCCTGCTTGTTCCGTTATTTTTGAATCTGAAAAGGAAGAAAAGAATGTGATGAACCGTCTGCCAAGAGGTACAAAAGGCAAGTTCTTTGATGGAAGCAAAATTATGATGACCTGTATGCAAGGCGTTTCAATTTTGTTGATTGTGCTTGGGGTTTATTTTATCGGACTTCACATGAACTATTCTGAAGATGCAGTCAGAACGATGTCTTTCATCACCCTGATTGTTTCCAATTTATTGACCATTCAGACAAACCGTTCTTGGGAAAATAACATTTTCCAGATTTTTGTGACACCAAACAAAAGTGTTAAATGGATAGTCAGTTTGGCAATCGTATTTTTGGCAGCTGTACTATTTATCCCATTCCTGCGTGGACTTTTCAGTTTTGCGCCATTAGGGTTTGTTGAAATCTTGGTTTCAGGAGCGGTGGGATGTCTCAGTATTATTTGGTTCGAAATTTATAAAGCGGTTAAAAGAAAATCATCAAGAGCTGTCAGCGGCTCTTGATGATGCGTACCACTAATTTGGACTTTATTTCAAATTAGTGGTTATCAATATTTTACTTACAGAGATTAAATATTATTCTTTCCAAGTCTTTTCACCTGCATTCATCTTGACCAAGGTTTCTTCAATACGATACCGGCTGGCATCTATTTGTGGAACTTTTTTTAGAGCCTCTTCTTCTTTAGCAATTGCCTTTTTTTTCTGCCCAGTTTTATAAAGCAGGTTGGCATAGGTTTCCATTAGTTGAAAGTTATCCGGTGATAGTTCTAAGGAACGTTCTGACCACTTAAGTGCATTATTGAGCATTTTTTTATCAGATGAACTTTCAAATACTTCACTTGATATCCTGTTGAGTTCATTGCTAATTTTAATACTCTCAGTATGTGCTGCCTGTTCTTTTAATTTGGCTATGATACCAATATCCTTTATTGATGAGAATGCACCTGATTCAATCATTTGATTAAACATCGCCATGTTCGCTTTATTTCTTAGTTCAATCGTATCATTGGATATTTTCATGAGATATTTGTTGCAAAAACGGGCTGTATGCTTCAGGTATTTGTCAGTTTCTCCAGTCTCTTTGTAATACATCATAAAAAGCTCCTCCTTTTGCATAGGCAATCCTTCTTGTGGCAATTGATCATAAACTGACATTGCAATGCCAAGCAACTGCTCATCTTTGGAGCTGGCTGCATCACCGATTGTATTCTTAATACCATTAAATAAAAGGATATTAACAACGCCTAAAGTCTTATCAAACGTTGAACAATACTTTTGCAAATTTTCAAAAGCAAGCGAGTTGATTCTTAAATATTTTCCATCTTTTTTATACATACCCACAACAGTCGCAGAAGTGCGTTCTTCTTCAGGTATAAGTTTTAGGTATTTATCGAAAAGAAAGGCATTAGACAATCCAATATTTGAACGTTTCCAAATGTACCACTTTAAAAAAGCAGGATCATCTTTCTTAATGGCATAGTCTTTTTCCAAAACATCCATCGGTTTTGAATCATACATGATAGCCAAAGCTTGGTCAGATACGCCAATCAAGTTATTGGCACTCATTGCCTTCGATGCTTTGCAAAAAATGGAGCCATCAGCATCAAAAAAAAGATAGGTCGGGTATGATTTTACCTCATACAGTTTGGCAAAATTGACTCCTTCGTCCTTCTCTGCATCTATTTGGTAGCAAATAAAGTTTTCATTATAGGCCTTCCCGACGGCCTTGATAGGGAATATCTGCTCAGCCATATGTAGGCAGGAATCACTGGATGATTTATAAAGTTCTACAAAGATGGGCTTGTTGGCTTGTTGTGCTTTTGCGAGCAATTCTTTCCAGGTGCCATGTTCAAATACGATGCCCTGCGAAAACCCAAACAAAGCGTAGAGGAATGCAGGAATGATAAACAAAAACTTTTTCATATAAGAAATCTAAAAACGGGTTATATAATGAATGTAATATTTATAGTAAAACTAATATATTTAGACTATATAATAAGTATTTTAGTAATCTTCATCTATTAAAGATCACTGGATATCCAACTCATAAAAATCATAGACGACCGATCCTGCACCGAAACCTTCTTTCTGAGCAATGAGTCCGGGATTTAGATACCTTCCTTCATTTTCATTAGACATACCAAAATCAAGATATTTTTTATCCTTGTATATCTTACTGATTAAATTGTCTATCACAAAATCCAAAGCTCCGGTCATTCTCCCTTCACTTGAATTTGCTAGATATTGCGTGTGAACGATCTTTTCGTTCTCAAAAATCAAAGTACCACCCAACATCTTTCGGTTTTTCTTCGCAACATAAAGCTTGATGTTATCAGGAAATAAACCGGCCAATCTTTTTATTTCATCCAAAGAATGTACAGGTATAGTATCATGTTGAGTTTGTAGAATTTCTTCCAGGATGGCCCAATAAGATTCATAATCATCAGATTGTACAAATTCCAGCCCATTTTTGATGGCTTTTTTGATGGCGCGTTGCCTTTGCAAATGATATTTGACTTTACCACCCATTAATATGGTAGAAGAAATATCACGTCTCACCAGCTTGGCATTGTTGTAGAATAAGGCATACAGATCCTCTTCGGATGGGAATTTATGATATATATACGGGATACATTTATATATCAGCTTATGAATGCCTTCATTCCTCAGATAATCTTTTAATGTCTCAAAAATTTCAAGCATCGTTTCAGCCTTCATTTTTTCATTGACTAAAAAACCTCCGAAAGTCAATCCCTGGTGGGAATATAGAACCTCCTCCTCTATATTGGCAGGTAAAATCGCTATCAGATTATCCCTATTATCAAAAAAAAGCAGGGAAAAATCACAAAACCGGTCTGAATGGTATTCCATATAATCTCTTTGGAAAAAGAAATGACCATTTTTGGAATTACTCACAAAAGAATCCCATTCCATTTTATAATCTTCCCTGTACTTTACGATCTTCATAAAATAATCCTTTTTTCAGCCGAATTTTAATGAAAGCATCCATTTTTAAGTTCGCTTTTTAAGTTCGGTCACCGATATAAACAAACTATTTGGTTCATTATTGTTTGAAAAAATGCATAAAAGGTTGTTGGTAAGCTACACTTAAGTCCTATTGTATTATTTATTATTCAATTTTCTTAATATTTCTCTTAATAGGTCGTTTTGTTCTACTTTCAAGAAAAAGGAATTTCGAACCAACTTATAAAGAAAATTGATTATACCAATCATTAACACTATATAGATAATTTCAAATAGACTGATGCTCATCATTATTGATTTCAAAAAACTCAGTATTCAGCATTTTTAAATTAGAATTAAAAGTACAAAAAAATTGTATACAATCTTCAAATACCTCATATCATACCAAAAACGCAGGTTCATCATTTGCTTAAAAAAGTCTGAAGTTATCAGGCATAACAATAAATAAACAACTTCAAACTTCTTAATTATTTTATTCAAAGCTATATTTCTTATTCGCTAACAAAAAGTCTTTTACTTGAAAATTTTGGATCGCAAGTCAGATTTACTTTTAATTTTCTGAATCCAGCCTCATCGCCAGCAGTAGGAATATGCGTCGAATGCATCTCGCATCCTCGCAAATCTTTCAGACATTCCAATGCCATTTGAGCTGCAGGATTAGATATGGCACTGATGGCTAAAGCAATCAATGTTTCTTCCACATCGAGACTAACTTTTTTGCCATTCAATAAATCTTTCTTTAAGTGAGTCACCGAATCAATGATGCTTTCGGGTAAAAGAATCATATTATCTGGAAGTCCGGCCAAGTATTTGGTCGCATTTAGTATCATACTGGAGGACGCATGCAATAAAGGCGAATTCTTGCCGGTTATGATAGTCCCGTCATGCAATTCTATGGCTGCTCCGCAGTAAATTCCACCATAACCTTTTCCTGACTCTTCAGCTTCTTTAGCAGCATTTCTTGCAGGTTGTACCACTTTACGGTCTTCTACTTTTGCACCTACTTTGTTCATAATTTCAAGAGACCTGTCAAGAGTGTCCTTTTCTGTCAATCCCATAGCGTATTCTACAGCACTCCTTAAAAACCTCCTGATAATCTCCTGATAAGATGCTTCCTGGACAATCTGATCATTTACGATACCTGAACTGGCACGGTTAACCCCCATATCTGTCGGAGACTGATACATGGACTCTCCGCCAGTGATTTTTTCTAAGATACTTTTAAGTAAGTTAAATGCCTCAATATCACGGTTATAGTTAACAACCTCTTTACCATAGACTTTCAAATGGTGGATATCAATCATATTTACATCTCTCAAATCGGCAGTAGCCGCTTCATAGGCGATATTAACCATATGATTGAGTGGCAAGTCCCAGATAGGGAATGTTTCAAATTTGGCATATCCGGCCTTGATACCCTTTTTATACTCGTGATAAAGATTACACAGGCAAGTAGCCAGTTTACCACTGCCAGGTCCAGGTCCTGTAACAACCACAATAGGTCTTGTGGTCTTGATGTATTCGTTTTTCCCATATCCCTCATCACTGACAATCAGGTCGACATCGGTGGGGTATCCTTTGGTTGGGTAATGTAAATATACCTTGATGCCCTTTAACTCCAGTTTGTTTTTAAAAGCCGCAGCAGCTGGCTGATCCTGATAACGCGTAATAACAATAGCGGCAACATTAATCCCGTACCACTTTAGGTCATCAATGCTTTTCAAAACATCAACATCATATGTGATTCCAAAATCTGCCCTGATTTTATTTCTTTCAATATCGCCAGCATAAATACACATGATGACATCAATCTTGTCTTTCAGCTTTTGTAAAAGCCGCATTTTGACATTCGGATCAAACCCAGGCAACACTCTTGCTGCATGATAATCATACAGAATCTTACCTCCACATTCCAGATAAAGTTTATCGTTAAACCGACTTACCCTCTTGAGAATCGCATCTGTCTGCTCTTGGAGGTATTTTTCATTATCAAAACCAATACGATTTAACGCTTCCATTATAATTTCCTTAAAACTTGATTTTTCAAACCTCAAAATTAGTCATTTTTTAGTTCACAAGATTTCAAGTAGTAAAAAAGTGTGAACATTTTTTCAGACCTACCTTTCTAGGATATTATAGATACCTTGAATAGAGGTGCCCATTTTCAAAATCTGCAAATATCTGTTTGCCGATCCTTCAGAATTAATCAAATGAAGTTCAATTTCACTTTGCAATGCCACTGAAATCCGGAACAGTCCAAAAAGGAGCACTATATGGGAACTTCAAGATACAAGACCAACAACCATTTTCCATTTCTATCTTTCTTAAACCATAAAAAGAAATCCAAACCAACGACTGATTATTTCTCTAAATTATATACTTTTGCATCAAATACTTCTCTCAATTTCGCCAATGAATGAACGTGTCTTGATGATCGAGCAAGCTGACCCCGCTATCCTACACGGAGTGAATAACTGTAATATCCAACTAATTAAAGCATTGTACCCCAAATTGCGGATTACGGCACGTGGAAATGTGATTAAAATTTTAGGAGAGCCGGCCGAGATGGATGCTTTTGAACAAGCTTTAAGTGACATGGAAAAATATTGCAGTGACAACAATACACTCAACGAAGAGACCATCCGCGACATCATCAAAGGCAAAGCTCCCCTCGAAGTAAAACACGAGAACCTGATTTTGCACGGCATGAGTGGGAAAGCCATCCAGGCCCGCACCGAAAACCAACAAAAGCTCGTCAAGGCATATGACACCAACGACATGATTTTCGCCATAGGTCCGGCTGGTTCGGGAAAGACCTACACAGCCATTGCTTTGGCTGTTCGGGCATTCAAGAACCGGGAAGTGAAAAAAATCATTCTCTGCCGCCCGGCTGTTGAAGCCGGCGAAAAACTGGGTTTCTTGCCAGGCGACATGAAAGAGAAAATCGATCCTTACTTGCAACCTCTGTACGACGCCCTGGAAGACATGATTCCACCTGCAAGGCTAAAAGATTATATGGAAAACAAGATGATTCAGATTGCGCCTCTTGCATTTATGCGCGGACGTACGCTCAACGATGCGGTCATCATTCTGGACGAAGCGCAAAACACAACGACAGCACAAATCAAGATGTTCCTTACACGTCTTGGAGTCAATGCAAAGATGATTATTACCGGAGACATCACCCAAATAGACCTTCCGGCCAATGTTACGTCTGGCTTGGTTCAGGCGATACAGATTCTTAGAAATGTGAAGGGCATTGCCAAAATTGAGTTCAACAAGAAGGATATTGTCCGCCATAAATTGGTGCAACACATCGTGGAGGCATACGAGAAACACCAGGATGAACTTGTGGAAATACGCAAGGAAATACATCGTGAAATTAAAAATGACGATCATTCAATAAATCAACCCTTGCCGGATGCAGCAACTCCGGCATCAGAAAACAAATAAGACTATGAAACAAGCTTTAACCAGAACCGACTTCCATTTTCCCGGACAAAAGTCCGTTTATCATGGTAAAGTACGCGACGTGTACAACATCAATGATGAATTACTGGTAATGGTAGTCAGCGACCGAATCTCCGCATTTGACGTCATTCTTCCGGAAGGCATCCCTTACAAAGGACAAGTCCTAAACCAAATTGCCGCCAAATTTCTGGATGCCACCCAAGACATCGTGAAAAACTGGAAAATCGCCACTCCAGACCCGATGGTCACTGTTGGTATCAAATGTGAACCTTACGCCGTTGAGATGGTCATCCGCGGTTACCTGACCGGACACGCCTGGCGCGAATACAGTGCAGGAAAACGTGAACTTTGCGGCGTAAAACTTCCTGATGGCATGGTTGAAAACCAGAAATTCGAAACGCCTATCATTACTCCCACTACGAAAGCTATGGAAGGACACGACGAAGACATTTCCAAAGAAGATATCATCGCTCAGGGCATCGTCAGCAAAAAAGAATACGAAAAGCTGGAAAAATACACCCATGCTATTTACCAACGTGGTTGCGAAATGGCAACAGAAAAGGGCCTGATCCTGGTTGACACCAAATACGAATTTGGGAAAAAGAACGGTGAAATCATCCTGATGGACGAAATCCACACCCCGGACTCTTCCCGTTATTTCTATGCCGAAGGCTACGCTGAAAAACTGGCAAAAAACGAATCTCAGAAACAGCTCTCCAAGGAATTCGTCCGTCAGTGGCTCATCGAAAACAACTTCCAGGGCAAAGATGGCCAGAAGGTACCTGTCATGACTCCCGAATACTGCACAAGCGTATCTGAACGTTACATCGAATTATACGAAAATATTGTCGGAGAGAAATTCGTCAAGGCCGACCTCGATAACCTGGCTGAACGTATCGAAAAGAATGTAACAGCATTCCTGACAAAATAATACGGAATCGTCCTCCGATTTTTTAGCAACAAGGCTGTCCCGAACGGGCAGCCTTTTGTTATTTTTTCATATCTTTGCAAAACCTAAAAAAATCACATGAGAATGAGCAACCAAAGATATATGATGCGCGGCGTTTCAGCATCAAAAGAAGACGTACACAATGCCATCAAGAATATTGACAAAGGATTGTTCCCAAAAGCTTTTTGCAAAATCATTCCTGATATCTTGGGCGGAGACCCCGATTACTGCAACATCATGCACGCAGACGGAGCCGGCACGAAATCTTCACTGGCCTACCTTTACTGGAAAGAAACCGGAGACCTCTCCGTATGGAAAGGCATTGCTCAGGATGCACTGATCATGAACATTGATGACCTGCTTTGTGTGGGTGCCGTAGACAACATATTGGTATCCTCCACCATCGGGAGAAACAAATTATTGATTCCGGGCGAAGTCATTTCCGCCATCATCAACGGCACAGACGAATTGCTGGCCGAATTGCGCGAAATGGGTGTAGGCGTTTATGCCACAGGCGGTGAGACTGCCGATGTAGGAGATCTGGTCCGTACCATCATCGTGGACAGCACCGTCACTTGCAGGATGAAACGCAGCGATGTCATCAACAACGCCAACATCGCAGACGGTGACGTCATCGTTGCTTTGGCATCATACGGACGAGCCACCTATGAAAAAGAATACAATGGCGGCATGGGCAGCAATGGATTGACCTCTGCCAGACATGACGTATTTGCCAAATATTTAGCCGAAAAATATCCTGAAAGTTTCGATGCAGGCGTGCCTGACGAACTCATCTATTCAGGTAAGAAGAAATTGACCGATGCTGTGGAAGGCAGTCCGCTTGACGCAGGAAAACTGGTACTCTCTCCCACCCGCACCT
>JALNXZ010000050.1 GCA_023230125.1 Bacteroidales bacterium
GGCTTATAAAAGTTTTACCGCAGAAACGCTGGAAGATGGTGTGAAATTCCTGAAAACCATGAAGGCTCCTTATGTCTTGAAAGCGGACGGTTTAGCTGCTGGAAAAGGTGTCCTTATTATCAACGATCTTCAGGAAGCCATCAAAGAACTGAGATCCATGCTGGACGGAAAGTTCGGAGCTGCCAGCAAAACGGTAGTCATTGAGGAATTCCTTTCAGGTATTGAATGTTCTGTCTTTGTCATAACAGACGGGAAGGATTATAAAATATTGCCGGAGGCCAAGGACTATAAACGCATAGGCGTCGGTGATCAGGGGCTGAATACCGGTGGAATGGGGGCGATTTCTCCTGTTCCTTTTGCCGATGCTGTTTTCATGAAGAAAGTGGAGGACAGGATCATCAAACCGACCATTCAGGGACTGGCTTCTGAAGGTATCGACTATAAAGGATTTCTGTTCCTGGGATTGATCAAGGTGGACGGAGATCCTGTTGTCATCGAATACAATGCCCGCTTGGGAGATCCGGAAACAGAAGTGGTGATGTTACGCATCAAATCGGATCTGTTTGACTTGCTGGAAGGTGTGGCAGAAGGAAATCTGGCTGAAAAAGAACTTATCATTGATACGCGCTCTGCGGCGACAGTGGTATTGGTATCCGGCGGATACCCTGAGGCTTATGAAAAAGGGAAAAGAATAACCGGTCTCAGACAAGTGAAAAGTAGCATCCTGTTTCACGCAGGAACCAAAAAGGATGGAAAGAAGGTTCTGACAAACGGGGGTCGTGTGATTGCTGTCAGTTCCTATGGTAAAAACATGGCTGAAGCATTGAAAAAATCTTTTGCCAATGCTGAGAAGGTCAATTTTGAGAATAAATACTTCAGGTCTGATATAGGATTTGATTTATAGGAATTTGTGATTATATGCGCATGCGTGTGAATGATCTTCTGCTTATGTCGTTCATCCGGTTCATATTTTAAAATTATTCTTGGATGAAAAAAGGCTTTTTGACTAAAATAGACTATTCCAACGGACTTTGGATTGCAGGTTTATTGTTGCTGCTTTTTTCAGTCTTTGGTAATATGTTTTATTCTTTTACTGATTCGAAAATTGTTGAAATACCGGCATCAGCAGCATTTTACGGTTTGAAAATTTTTGGATTTCAGTTAGATTTACTTCTAAGGAACCAGATTCTCGGTCATATATTGCGGCTCTTACTATTGCTTGGAAGTGCTTTGCTTCTTCAATATATATCCTCTAAGTTCCGTCTGATCAGGGTGAGGAGTTATTTCCCTTTTTTTCTGTTTTGTGTCTTTTCCGCAACCATTGTTCCTGCTGTTCCTTTTGACGGGTCATCTATTGCTTGTTTCTTATTTTGCTGGTCTTGTTCGCGGTTGTTTTATGTCTTGGAGGGGTCGGTCAACCATGTGGTATTTGATGCTTCCGTGTTATTGACCATGGCCTCTCTCTTTCAAAGCAAGATCATTTATATTTTGGTGGTCTTTTGGCTTGTGATGGGCATATTGCAGGTTTTCTCATTCAAAAGCTTTTGTGCATCGATTCTTGGCATGATGAGTATTCTCTGGATTATTGGAGGCGTGTCTTTCTTGATGGATGATTATCATTTTATTATGACTTACTCCCAGAGTTTGATTATTTTTGAGTTTGTAGACTTCAATAGTTTTTCTCCGGCGGAAATTGCCTATACTTCTTTTCTAGGAATATTGATGATTTCGGCCATGATTTCATTCTGGCCCAGGCAGAACCTGGACAAACTTCGCACCAGAAATTATCTGAATAGTGTACTTCTCCTTTGGTTTAGTCTTTTGGCCTTGTGGCTTTTCTCTGGAAACGAAATGGGAATCCTGTTGCTCTTGTTCAGTTTGTCTTCGCTGATGGCTGCTCATTTTTTCTCCTTGATCGATATCAGATACTCACGGGTATTGTTTATCCTATTTATGATTCTGTCCATTTCTGTACGCTTCATGCTTTTGAATTAGATTTTGTAGCCCTAAGCATTTCACGTTTTCCAGGAGGGCCAGATATACGCTCCACCTGAAAATCGGATCTCTGCATACGGCGACGGACTTCTCCTTTTGCACAATAAGTGACCAGTATGCCTTGGTCATTGAGTGAGTTGAAAATTTTACGGAACAAGCATTCATTCCACATCTCAGGTTGTTTGTCAGGAGCAAAGGCATCGAAGTAGACCAGGTCGTATTTTTTTGTAAAATCGAAATTTGTAAAATCGTTCTGAATCTTTTGTAAAATGAATCTATCGTTTTCCAGGATAGTAGGAACATCCCAGGGTGCTTCATGTATTTTCAGGAATGCATCCGGCGTTAGATTTGGTTCAAGTCCCTTATAATTAAGAGTCTCAATGATGGATTTAGACAATGGAAACGCTTCAATTGCGTCATAACTGACCTGAAGCGTTTTTTGATGTGCTTCGCCCCATGTAAGCAGTGCATTCAGCCCGGTTCCAAATCCAACTTCGAAAATATTGATTTTTTTCTTCTTGATCTGGCGTAATCCGGCTTCAATAAATACATGCCTCGATTCCTGGACTGCACCGTTCATAGAATGATAGGACTCTTCCATTTCAGGATAGAAAAGCGTATCAGATCCGTCAGCTGTTTTCTTAAGTATAAAGATACTATGCCTCATTTTTATGATAACCTTCCGGCCATATTATCCTGCAACGGAAACAGGTAAACCTGTTTCGGCCTTCACCCTTTTGGCTATGTCCTTCAACTCTTTCACCGTGATTTTTTCCAGTCCTGCAACAGGTGTTTCTCGGTCAATGGTGTAGACCATGACTGATTCCGGAGCAATTTCCCGAAGCAGTTCAATCCATGCAGAAATTTCAGGTTCTGTCGTATTATCGAAAGTGAGTCCTTCATATTGGCCTCTGGTGAAAAGCGTCTGGATGATCAATCGTCCATGAAAAGTTTTCATTTTTTCAACCTGTTCTTTGACAGAATAAGAGGAAGAGGCTGGACGATCCAAAATTCTTATTGTTTCATCAAATGCGCTGTCCAGTTTTAAAATCGGATTTTCTACTTTCAAGAGTGCGGCATGGACTTTTGGCTTGTCAAGTTGGGTTGCATTTGAAAGTACGCTCACTTTGGCTTTCGGAAAATATTGGTTGCGTAATGAAATCGTGATGTCGATGATTTGGTCGAAGTCTGGATGTATCGTAGGCTCTCCGTTGCCGGCAAAGGTGATGACGTCAAGTATGACCTTCTCTGTATGAAGTTCAATCAACTTTTTTTCTAGAGCATCTTTTACATCTTTCACCTTGGGCATTTGACCTTTTTCGTGTTGCGCATTCAGTCCACATTCACAATAAAGACAATCAAAAGAACAAATTTTTCCGTGAAGGGGTAAAAGATTTATGCCAAGAGATGTGCCTAGTCTCCTGCTGTGTACAGGCCCAAAAATGATTTCCTCAAAAAGAATTGTTGCCATTATTACTTTTCTTGCAAACCTTGTTTTTGAAGGTTTATATTATTAACGGACACAAAGGTATGCAAAAAATCTACTATTGTTCTTCATGTTCAAAATTTCCAAAGGAATAGGCTTCTGATATCTGTCAGTTGATTTCCATGAACTTGCTCCAGCCCGGTTCCAACTTCTTGCCTGTTGTGGTAAACACTATGCCCTACTTTAATCTGTATACAAGTGGCATTGGTCATCTTATACTTTAATAACAGACTGAATCTGTTGCCTTCCCCGTAAAAAGGAGTCATGGAAAATGTCCCCGGCAGATCTTTTTCATAGGAATAGATTCTATTATCATAAAGATCAGTGTCAAACAAAGCATATTTGATCGAAAAAGAGATGGGCTTGTCTACAGGACTGTAGTTCACTTCTTGGGAGGCGGAAAAACCTTGTGTCTCTTTTTCTATAGTTTTTGTGAGATTTCCGTCAATAACTGTTTTTAAGACCCAATTACCATATTTGGTAGAAATCTGTATGCGCATTTGGTTTTTCGTTTGTTTTTCCACAGGCAGCAAAGTATTGTTTTTCCCACTTAAATTCTTGTCTTTTGTCTTGCTTTTGAAGCGAAGAATTAACTCACTGTTGAAGGATGGTTTCCATGTTGCTTGAATGGCATGATCGGAGCCATTTGAAGGTTTGTTGATGCCATATTTTAACCATGGAAAAACAAAAAGGTCATAGTAGGCATTCAATCGCCAATTTTTAAGAAGTTTCCATTCACATGTTGCGAAGAACCCATATTCATTTTGAACAGATGTGCCTTCGGAAAATGAATTTCCATAGTAAGCCTGATATTTTGGAGCATAGTTTCGTGTCAGGATGGAGATATCCAGTTTGGAATTTGGATGAAGGGTTGTTCCTGATAGGAACGCTGTATTTCCATTTACATCCATGCCAAATTCCCCGAAAAAGAGCATCCCTTTGTATCTCAGGCGGTAATCCAATGAGTAGTTTCCTCCTTGTCTTCCCCGGAAATAGTGACAATTATAGGGCTTTGGCTCCGGGTTGAAATCCGCATTGAAGCCATAAGTCAATCCGGTAAGGCCAAATTGGCCATAATTGGCTTTCAATGAAAAATGGGCACCAATGGTGTAAAGCTTTAATTGGTCCTTGATTTCTAACTCTTTTATTGTTCGGTGCAATTCACTGGTGGAAATGGTGGAAAAGCTTTTTTCCGAGACTTTTGCATCTAGGTTTCTAGTAGAGGCAAAAGTTGTCATTTCCAAGCCGAATTTTCCTTTTGTTTCTACGGTTTGCCAAACAAAAGGCTTTAATATGAATGTTGCTCCGATGCCTCGAAAAAATCCGGATTCGGAAGCTGAAAAGTGTCTGCTGATATTTGTTCCGATTTTTTCAATGGCGGTTCCGCTGACACTTTTTCCCATAGAAAAAGAACTTGCACAGACCAGGCCTTGTCCAAATTGCAGATTGTAGTCTCCGATGATCAGTGTCTTTATCCTTTTCTGATCTTTAATTGAAAAATGAAAAGAAGCGTAATCAATACCTTTGTTTTTTTTGTTCCAAAGTTTTTCACCTGCATCTTTTTCAAGAACCATTCCCCATTGTATCTTTTTTTTGTAATTGAAACCGTAACGTAAATAGATATGAAAAGGGTCTCCGGAATAGGATTCATTCTTGTGTGTGCTGTCTGATGCATGGGTATATCCGGCTTTTTCCTGAATAGATCGGCCAAAACGTGTTCGGAGTTCTTGCTTTCCATATTTGAAAGCATTTTTCCATGTAGACATTTCAACCGGGAAAGTGGCCGGCTTTCCAATACGGACAAAAGGTTTCATCCAACGAAGGGTCTGTTCATCCATCCCTTCCACCAACATTAGTTCTGAAAGGCTTAAGAGCGGTCCATACCGGTATAGGTAGTAAGAAAGGGCTTCTATCTGTTCTTCACTCAAAAAAGGGATGCTTTCCAACATCTCTTTTGTCGCTGTATTTAGGGAAATTGGATTTTCTGACAACTCAGAAAATCGGTCTTGCAAGTCTTCTGCATTACTTTCATCATCGTTGCTTTCCGTAATTTCCTCGATGAGTTCTGTCCAGTTTTGCTCTTGTACAATGATGTCAGTCTTTTCAAGATCCTGACCTAATACATCGCCTTGATGTGCGTAAATCAGGACACTTGTCAGGATGATTCGATTGATGATTTTCATCTTTTGGAACCTCCATCGTTTACCAGTTGTAACCAATCGTGAAACAAGAACTTAAACCAAGCACTGGATGTACATTTCCACCCAATGAATATTTTAATCGGTGAAATTTACCACCAATGCCCCATGATGGTTTTAACGGATTGGCAGACAATCCCGTCCTAAGAATAAAAGTATCCCATACTGCATATTCAAAACCCAGATGCCAGATTATATTCTCCTGTTGTACTTTTTCAATTTCAAACAACCACACTGCCTTTTCTGTGGTGGAAAATAATCCTCCTATATGAAATGATTGATACAATGGAATGGCGTTTTCTCCTTTGTCTATTTTTGAACCTGTCGGATTAAAAATATAAATGTCAATTTCAAAATCCTCATAGAGTTTGTAACTGCAATTGATTTCTGAGAGGAGTGTACCTCCTTTTTCATCACTGATCAAGGAATAATGATAATAACCGGCTTTTATCCCCAGCATGAATGATCCTGACAAACAACGGGATGCTCCCAATGACAGATAGTTTTCCAGGAAAACGGCATCCCCTGTCTGTGCATAGAATACATCCAACTTCATCCATTTTGTTGGAGTGGTCAGCTTGATGCTTTTAGTCGAAAGCTCACTGAGGTTGTAGGGCAGTTGGCAGTTCAGGAAGATTGCCGTAGAATCAGACTGCTCGATTCCTATCATTCCTCCACCTAAAGCCATGCTTTTTCCATCTATTTGGCATGATGCTCCGGTAAGAATATTATTGCTGCAATAAATGTTGTTGCATGTGCAATATAAAAGAAAGAAATACAGTACTATAATCTGTTTCATGTCTTTTTAAAGATGCACAAAAATAACAATAAAAAAACACAAAAGAAAGGTAAAATATAAACATTTGTTTAATTTGGATGATTAATAAAAGTAAAATGGATCAAAGAACGAACCTCAAAGAAGAAAAAACTGTACTTTTGCATTTCACAGAAGAATGTTCACATGAAGCGGAAACGTTTATATTCCTTATTACTGATTGGTTTTTGTTTTGTCAGTCTATTCGCTCAACAAAATCCAATAGAACCTGTTCAAGAAAAATATCAGGAAGTGAGGGGTATGATACCAACAAACAAGCCGGGAAAAACGACTTATGCAGTAATAGAAAATGGTGATACTATACCCATGAGCTATTTGACTTCTGCTTTTGTGTTTCCTAAGGAAATTTTCAGAAGTCAAAGGGATGAAAAATCTTACTGGAAACTGATAAGGGATGTCAAGAAGGTTTACCCGCTTTCTAAGGTGGTTTATTATACTTTATTTGAAACCATGGGTTATTTGGAGACCATTCCTGATGAGAAAACCCGTGCAAAGCATCTTCGTCAAATGGAAAAAGATCTAGTGAAGGAGTATGAACCAGTTTTGAAAAAAATGACTTACAGTCAAGGAAAAATATTGTTGAAGCTGATTAATCGCGAATGTAATTCTTCCCCTTTTGAATTGATACGTGCTTATAGAGGTTCTTTTGCAGCTACATTATGGCAAGGTGTTGCAAAAATTTTCGGGGAAGACCTGAGATCGGGGTATGATCCGAATAGCGAGGATCTCATGATTGAGCGGATTGTAATACAGATCGAACAAGGCCAATTATAGAGGTTTCGAGAGGGTGCAAATCTTTGCGTTGTTGTTTATTTATCAAACCTCATGAATTATATTTCGGCATGTTTCATAATCAGTGCTCTGATTTTTATATCCTGTTGAAATATCTAAATAAACAGGCTGCTCAAATCAATGGGCAGCCTGTTTTTCTAGAGAAGTATAGTTGGGATCAATTGATACCCAGCACTTTCTTGATTTTTTCCACGTAGTCCAGTTTCTCCCAGGTGAAGAGTTCAACTTTAATGGTCTTTTTGCCTTCGTAACGGGAGGTGAAAGTCTTGACTACTGTTTTTGGTTCACGTCCCATGTGTCCGTATGAAGCTGTTTCCGAATAGATGGGGTTACGTAGTTTCAGTCTTTGTTCAATGGCTTTTGGACGCATATCAAATAAATCATACATCTTTTTGGCCAATTCGCCGTCGGAAATTTTCAATTTGGAAGTTCCATAAGTATTGACGTATAAATTCATGGGTTTGGCTACACCGATGGCATAGGAAACCTGAACAAGAACTTCATCGGCGACACCGGCTGCAACCATGTTTTTGGCAATATGACGGGCAGCATACGCAGCAGAACGGTCTACTTTCGAGGGATCTTTGCCGGAGAAAGCACCGCCTCCGTGAGCACCTTTTCCACCATAGGTATCAACAATGATTTTTCTACCTGTCAGGCCCGTATCTCCGTGAGGACCTCCGATGACAAACTTGCCGGTTGGATTTACAAAGTATTTGATATCCTTATCAAACAAGCCTGCAACTTCAGGGGTCTGCCTGGCAATAACCCTTGGGATCAGGATGGCAACGATATCATTCTTGATTTTGGCCAACATGGCAGAATCTGCTTTTTCTATGGCAGCATTGCTATTATTTGAAGGTTGGATAAATTCGTCATGTTGTGTTGAAATGACGATGGTGTCGATGCGAACAGGTTTGTTGTTGTCATCATATTCGATGGTTACCTGAGATTTTGCGTCAGGACGCAGGTACGGGATGACCCCTTCACGACGGATGTCAGCCAGCTCCAACAGCAATCCATGGGCCAAATCCAAGGCCAGAGGCATGTAATTTGCAGTTTCGTTGGTGGCATAACCAAACATCATACCTTGATCACCGGCTCCCTGATTCATAGGATCAACTTTGGCGGCACCATCCACACCTCGGTTGATGTCAGCCGATTGTTCGTGAATGGCTGAGAACACACCGCAGGAGTTGCCATCAAACATGTATTCACTTTTGGTGTATCCGATTTTGTTGATCACCTTGCGGGCTACATCCTGCAAGTCAACATAAGCTTTTGATTTGACTTCACCTGCAAGAATGACTTGACCGGTTGTTACCAAGGTCTCACAAGCGACTTTTGATTCCGGGTCAAAAGCAAGAAACTCATCTAAGAGCGCATCAGAAATCTGATCGGAAACTTTATCCGGATGTCCTTCAGAAACGGACTCGGACGTAAATAAATAAGCCATTTTATAATATT
>JALNXZ010000052.1 GCA_023230125.1 Bacteroidales bacterium
CTCGGCATGGTGAGGCATCACCCAAAGGAGATGGTACGGTCGATTATACAGCAGAGGATGGTTATTTTGGTGATGATCTTTTTACCTATAAAGTAAAAGATGGGACTGATACATGGGATACAGCCACTGTTTTCATCGTAGTTCGTCCTAATATTTTTTTCATTCCTAATATTTTTACACCTAATGGAGATAATATCAATGATTTTTTCGTGATTCCAGGTTTAATAGACTATCCTAAATCAAGATTAAAGATACTTAATCGCTGGGGTAATGAAGTTTATTTTAATTTGGATTATCAAAACGATTGGGATGGCTATGGCTTGAATGAGGGTACCTATTTCTATTCACTTGTTTTGCTGAATGGAGGGAAAGAAATCGTATATAAAGGCTGGGTGTTGTTGAAAAGATAAGAGAAAAGATTATGTGGATAAATGATATTCTTTCCAAGGATACTTTTAAGACGAAAACTGCACGGAGAATTCTTGTAGTTGCGTGTCTTATTGGATTTTCCTTTCAGTCTTTTTCACAACAAAACATTTTGTACTCACAATATATATTCAATACCTTGTCTATCAATCCGGCCTATGCTGGATATAAGGAAGCATGGTATTTGCAGACGGCACATCGTATGCAATGGGCAGGAATGTCGGGTGCTCCCACAACAACTCAGGTTTCCATTGACGGATTGACAAATAATTTTACAAAGAATGTCGGGCTTGGCTTACAATTGACAGCAGACAAGGAAGGTGCACAGTCTGCAACTTCGCTATATGCCAACTATGCATACCGCCTACAGTTGGATCGCGCTGATATGAGCCGTCTGTGTTTTGGGCTTGCTGCCGGTGTTACGCAATATGCTACGAATATGTCGATACTTGAGCCGACAGACCCGACTGAGCCTATTATGGCTGAAGGAATCAACAACACCTATATACCGGATTTACGTTTTGGTATCTATTATTATAATCCGAATTTTTTTATCGGCGCTTCTGTCATGGATCTATTGTCTGCGGAAACGGCCGCTTCTATATTCAAGTTGGACGTTGATTCAACCAGCAACCTGATGCGTAAACAACACTTCTACCTGATTGCCGGTTGGCTTCGTGAATTGAACAGTTTCATCAAATTTCGTCCAAGTATCACAGTCAGGGAAGATTTCAAAGGTCCGACAAACCTTGATTTAAGCGCGACCTTTGTGTTTGGTGACCGCTTTTGGATTGGTGGAAATTACAGAACAGGTATTCAGTTATGGGATAAGGAATATTTAAATGGAGCTTCTTTGAGTAATCTGGATGCTGTATATTTAACCGCACAATTCCAAATTACGGAACGTATTAGAATCGGTTATTCCTATGATTATACATTAAATCAGTTGGGCAGTGACAATAACGTATCACATGAATTTTCATTTGGCTGGATTATTCCAGAAAAAGCAAAACGCATTCTGAGTCCAAGATTTTTCTGATTTTTTTATTTATGACGGAAGATATGCAATATGATATGAAACTGAAAACTATTTTTATTTTTTGGGGACTGGTATGGCTTTTTATTTTCTTTAGCCCTCAAATACAAGCACAGTTTAGTAATCGTGCAAAAGCAGAGAAACTCTTTGATGAACTTCAGTATGCTAAAGCTGTAGCGGTTTATCAAAAACTGACAGACACCGCCAATCCTGAATTGGAAGATATGGAGCATTTAGCCGAATGTTATAAAAAGATGAATCAATATGAGGATGCGGAGATATGGTATGCCAGAATTGCCAATGACCCTCGATGTAAACCAGAAATTCTTTTTAGTTTTGGAGAAATACTAAAAACCAATGCCAGATATTCGGAAGCCAAGAAGGTTTTAGATGAATATTTTGCAATGACAAATGATCAAAGTGTTTTTGTCAGCATTGCCGGTTGTGATTCCGCTATTGTTTGGATGAGCAGTCCGACCGATCATGTGATTAGGAATGAACAGAGTATAAATACAACATTGTCTGAATTTTCTGTTTTTCCAATCGGAATAAATGAGGTCAGTTTTGTTGGTGAGCCAAAAACATCAGACAACAGAAATAAATATGGATGGACAGGTAGCTCTTATCTACGTATCTTTACTGCGGAGCGTCTAAATGACAATAGTTTAAAATCAAGGATGCTGTCCAAATCAGATTATAACAATGCTTCTTATCATGTTGGTCCAATATCAACGAATAAGGCTGGAACCATCAGCTTTATTACCCGTACTTATCCAGGCAATAAGGGTAGTTTGACCAAAGT
The DNA here is from genome assembly GCA_023230125.1 of Bacteroidales bacterium. Lineage (GTDB taxonomy): Bacteria > Bacteroidota > Bacteroidia > Bacteroidales > UBA1402 > UBA8389. The sequence goes on from JALNXZ010000052.1 coordinate 2,265, forward strand.
AAATGGTAATACTTATTATACACAGAAAATGGAGCTGTATATTATTTCAAAGATATATGGCCAATGGCAAAAGCCTGAATCTTTTGCCTATAATAATGTACAAAAGTATTCCGTGGGGCATGCGGTGCTTAGCAATGATGAAAAAATACTCTATTTTGTCTCTGATATGCCTGGTGGAAAGGGTGGGACGGACATTTGGTATTCTGAACTTCAAGAAAACGGAACATGGGGAAGGCCTCATAATGCAGGGCCGGTCATCAATACATCCCGTGATGAAATGTTCCCGACCGTAGGTCCCGACAGCATGTTATACTATTCATCAAAAGGATTGCCCGGAATGGGTGGTCTGGATATTTTTTGCAGCAAGGGATATAACGATCAATGGAGTAAACCTGTCAATATGAGATATCCGATCAATTCACCATGTGATGATTTCTCTTATATGCCGGTTGGAGGTCAAGGTAGGGGGTATTTTTCTTCCAATCGTATCAATGGAGAAGGTGGTGATGATATCTATTCGTATAATAATGAGAAACCTACGCTGAACATTCTTGGTATCGTTTATAATAAAAAAACTGGCATGAGGTTGCCAAATGCAGAGGTTACACTCTATGGCTCCTCTCATGAAATTATAGCCAGGCAAGTGAGTAAACCAGATGGCTCATTTGCATTTTCCATGAACAAAATGGATTGGTATAACCTGAAGTCAACGAAAGACGGTTTCTATCCCGATACGCTCTCCTTAAACCCAAAAGATTTTGCTTTAAGCAATACACGTAAAGTTATTTTATCTCTCGATCCGTTATTTGAAAAAGGAAAGACTTTCAAATTGGAAAATATTCACTACAACTTTGACAAGGATCAAATCAGGTTAGATGCTTCGCTCATTCTGAATGATTTGGTCAAAATAATGCATGAGAATCCAACCCTGAAGATTGAATTGGCTTCCCATACCGATTCTCGTGGCACAGATAAATACAATCTCGATTTGTCTCAAAGGCGGGCTCAGTCTGCAGTTGATTACCTTGTAATAAGAGGCATTTCGCGAAGTAGGATGGAGGCAAAAGGCTATGGAGAAACCAGGCTGCTTAATCGTTGCGAAAATGATGTTCCTTGTTCGGAGGCAGAACATCAGAAAAATCGACGGACAGAATTTACGATTATCTCCTATTAGATCGAAAAGGGGGCATTAGGCTTCTTTTATTTAATATCTATGCTTCCAAAGTTTATTGAGAAATTCCTTAAGCTTGAATTCCGAAGCATTGTTCTGAGGCTTCCAGATACTTCTGCCTTTAATTTTTTGGGGCAAAAAATCTTGCTCCACAAAATTGTTTTCAAAATTGTGCGCATATTTATAGTCCTTGCCATAGTTCAATTGCTTCATTAACTTGGTGGGTGCGTTGCGAAGGTGAAGAGGAACAGGAAGATTACCGGTTTCTTCCACAATGGAAAGTGCATCATTGATAGCCATATAGGCAGAGTTGCTTTTAGGACTGGAAGCCAGATAAATGGCCGTTTCAGAAAGAGCAATACGGCTTTCAGGCCATCCCAGCTTGTGTACAGTCTCAAAACAGGCGTTAGCCAGTAACAGTGCATTCGGATTGGCCAGTCCGATATCTTCGGAAGCAGAAATCAGCAAACGTCGTGCAATGAACTTAGGGTCTTCACCACCTGAGACCATGCGGGACAACCAATAGACAGCCCCGTCCGGATCACTGCCGCGAATGGATTTGATAAAGGCAGAGATGATGTCGTAATGCATTTCACCATCCTTGTCATAAGCCATCGGATTTTGCTGCAAACGTTCAGTGACCTTGGCATCAGTAATGACCACTGTCATATCCTCTTCTTCCGCATTTACAACCAATTCAATGATGTTTAAAAGTTTACGTGCATCTCCTCCGGAAAATCGAAACAAACTTCCTTTTTCTTTTACCTCGATATTGCGTTTTTTCAATTCCACATCCATCGTCAATGCCCGTTCGAGCAGTTCCTCCAGATCGGGAACCTCAAGCGGTTGAAGTACATAAACTTGGCAACGGGAAAGAAGGGGACTGATTACCTCAAAAGAAGGGTTTTCCGTTGTTGCGCCAATTAGGATAAATGTTCCATTTTCCACAGCACCAAGCAACGAATCTTGTTGAGACTTACTGAAACGATGAATCTCATCAATAAATAGAATGGGTGTTTTTGTGTTGAAAAACTGACTGTTTTTTGCTTTTTCAATGATTTCCCTGACATCCTTTACTCCTGAATTTACGGCACTCAATGTATAGAAAGGCCGCTCCAATTGAACGGCGATGATTCTAGCCAGTGTCGTTTTTCCCACTCCGGGAGGACCCCAAAGAATAAAAGAGGAAATATTGCCTGAATCTATCATTTTTCGTAGTACTGCTTGTGGCCCTACGAGGTGTTTTTGTCCGATGTATTCATCCAGGTTTTTTGGCCTGAGTCTCTCTGCCAGTGGTTGCATCATTGCTTTCAATAAAAAAGGTAAACCTAAAAATGCTTAGGTTTTAATACGGCTATCCTACAAAGGTACAGCAAAAAAATATAGAATTTATGCCGCTTAACAAAAATATATTTTGTAATTTTGTGCTTCGTTTCTCACCGTGATAAATACCAACTTTCATTATATAATATGAAGAAACATAATTTTTACGCAGGTCCCTCAATTTTGAGTGAATACACCATCAATCAAACAGCTGATGCTGTTCGTGAATTTGCCGGTACTGGTCTTTCTCTTTTGGAAGTGTCTCATCGTAGCAAAGAATTTGTTGCTGTTTGTGACGAAGCTCGTTCGATGATCAAAGAACTTTTGAACATTCCGGAAGAATTTGAAGTTCTTTTTTTGGGTGGTGGTGCCAGTTTGCAATTTTGCATGGCTCCTTACAATTTTCTTGATAAGAAGGCATCTTTTATTGATACAGGTACATGGGCTTCCAATGCAATCAAAGAAGCAAAATTTTTTGGAGAAGTGAATGTTTTAGCTTCCTCCAAAGCTGACAACTACAATTACATTCCCAAGAACTATGAAGTTCCTGCTGATTCCGATTATTTCTACTTCTGTACCAATAATACGATTTTTGGTACTGAGACTCACACAGATCCACATGTTGGAGTGCCTGTAATTGCAGATATGTCTTCAGATATATTTTCCCGTCCCATTGATTTTAAAGACTATGTCATGATTTTTGCAGGTGCTCAGAAAAATTTGGCACCCGCAGGTGTTACCTTGGTGATTGTTCGCAAAGATGCACTGGGTAAAGTAACACGTCCAATCCCTACAATGTTGAACTATAACACACACATTGCCAAGGAATCCATGTTCAATACACCTCCTGTACTTCCGATATATTCAGCACTTCAGACATTGAAATTCTATAAGGAACAAGGTGGAATCGAAGGTATCTACCAATTAAACAAGGCTAAAGCTGAATTAATTTACAACGAAATTGACAACAATCCATTCTTTAAAGGCACAGTAACCTGCAAAGAAGACCGGTCAATCATGAATGTATGTTTTGTCATGAACGATGGTAAAGAAGCATTGGAAGATGAATTCAGCAAGTTCGCCACATCCAAGGGTATGGTCGGAATCAAAGGCCACCGTTCAGTTGGTGGTTTCCGTGCTTCCATTTATAATGCCATGCCGATATCCAGTGTTCAAGCTCTGGTTGATTGCATGCAGGAATTTGCCAAAACACACTAATGAAAATGTGATGAAAAAACAGAAGCGGGTTTCGGTCTTTGGTACTTGAATCCCGCTTTTTGTGTATAAAAAATCTGATTAGAAAGAGTTTAAAAACCGCCTAATATGTAGCCCTGGGTGATCATTAGGCAAATAATGAAGATAAAATATGAAAGTACTTATTGCTACAGACAAACCCTTCGCCAAAGTGGCCGTAGAAGGAATCAAAAAAGAAGTTACAGAAGCCGGTTTTGAATGTGTACTTCTGGAAAAATACGGAGAAAAAAAGAATCTGTTGGATGCTGTCGCTGGTGTAAATGCCATAATCATTCGCAGTGATGTGATTGATGCAGAAATCCTTGATGCAGCCAAGGTCTTGAAAATTGTTGTTCGTGCAGGTGCTGGTTTTGACAATGTAGATTTAGACACAGCGACAGCAAAAGGCGTTTGTGTTATGAATACTCCGGGCCAAAACTCCAACGCCGTAGCAGAATTGGCTTTGGGTTTGATGGTTTATGGTGTTCGTAATTTATATAATGGAACTTCAGGTACCGAACTCAAAGGCAAAAAATTGGGTATCCATGCATATGGAAACGTTGGTCGCAATGTTGCCCGTATTGCCAAAGGCTTTGGAATGGAAATTTTTGCATTCGATGCTTATTGTCCTTCTGAAGTAATTGAAAAAGATGGAGTGAAAGCACTTTCTTCAGTTGAAGAACTATACTCAACCTGTGATGTGATTTCTTTACATATTCCCGCAACTCCAGAAACAAAAAACTCCATCAATGCTGCTCTGGTAGGCAAAATGCCCAAAGGTGCCGTACTGGTGAACACTGCCCGTAAGGAAGTGATTGATGAAGTCAGCTTAATCAGTCTAATGGAAGAACGTTCCGATCTTCGTTATATGACAGACATTATGCCAGCCGCACATGCGACTTTTGCTGCCAAGTTTCCGGAACGTTATTTTTCGACACCTAAGAAAATGGGTGCTCAGACAGCAGAAGCCAATATCAATGCCGGTATTGCCGCAGCAGAACAAATTGTTGACTTTCTGGTTAACGGCAATCAACGTTTCCGCGTAAATAAATAATTATATGGCCAAGATCAAACCCTTTAAAGGCTTGCGTCCGCCTGTTGAACTGGTAGAATTGGTGGCATCGCGCCCTTATGATGTTTTAAACTCAGAAGAAGCCCGTGCAGAAGCAGGCGACAATCAAAAGTCACTCTACCATATCATTAAACCTGAGATTGATTTTTCGGTTGGACAGGATGAACACGAGGAAAATGTGTATTTGAAAGCTGCTGAAAATTTCAAGAAATTCCAAGATCAAAAATGGTTGGTGCAGGATGAAAAGGAAATGTATTATATCTATGCCCAGACGATGAACGGACATACACAATACGGCCTTGTCGTTTGTGCCAATGTGGATGATTACATGACCGGAAAAATCAAAAAACACGAACTGACCAGAAGGGATAAGGAGGAAGACCGCATGAAACATGTTCGTATCAATGATGCCAACATCGAACCGGTATTCTTTGCATACCCTGCTCAGCCCGAGCTTGACGCCATCGTAAATAAATACACCATAGCCCCTGCTGTTTATGATTTCGTTGCCCCTGATGGCTTTGGACATCATTTCTGGTTGATTCAGAATGATGCAGATATCAAACGTATTACAGAACTATTTGCTGCCATGCCTGCCATGTACATTGCCGACGGACATCATCGTTCTGCAGCAGCTGCATTGGTAGGAGCGGAAAAAGCCAGACAAAATCCCAATCATCGTGGAGATGAAGAATATAATTTTTTCATGGCCGTATGTTTCCCTGACAATCAGCTTACCATCATCGATTATAACCGTGTGGTAAAAGATTTGAACGGATTGAGCGATGAGGCTTTCCTTGAAGCCGTATCAAAGCATTTTACGGTAGAAAAGAAAGGTGTTGAAATATTCAAACCTTGCTGCCTGCACAATTTTGCCTTGTATCTGTCCGGATGTTGGTATTCTTTGACCGCCAAAAAAGGTTCTTATGATGACAGTGATCCCATCGGTGTGCTGGACGTCACCATTTCTTCCAACTTTATTTTGGATGAAATACTCGGCATCAAAGACCTGCGTTCCGATAAACGCATTGACTTTGTAGGTGGTATCCGCGGTTTGGGTGAGCTCTCCAAGCGTGTTGATAATGGTGAAATGAAGGTCGCTTTGGCTTTGTATCCTGTTTCCATGAAACAGCTCATCAACATTGCCGATAGCGGAAATATCATGCCACCTAAGACAACTTGGTTCGAACCAAAATTACGGTCTGGGTTGGTAATCCACAAATTGGCATAATCATTATTCCAAATAAAAATAGAAACGGACGGCTCCTTTGGGATGTCGTCCGTTTTCATTCTTTCTCAATAAAGACTTTTTAGTGAATGTTTCACGTAGAGTAAATGTTTCCTAGTTTTAAGGTGAATTCGTATCTTTGATCCATGCAGAAAGATACTTACAAAACCATTAAGGTTGTTAGTGAAGGCCTTTACAAAGACAAGGGAAGCAAATTTATCGCATTTGCCCATCCTGTCACGACGATTGAAGAAGCTAAAATACATCTGGAACAATACCGAAAGACTTATTACGATGCCAGACATGTGTGCTATGCCTTCAGCATCGGCCCTGAAGGAGAAGAATACCGTGTCAATGATGACGGAGAACCATCCGGAACGGCAGGACGTCCTATTCTTGGACAAATCCGATCTTTTGGACTGACG